>JAYTIB010000351.1:0-5109 GCA_043732205.1 Schlesneria sp.
CGATGTCCGAGACGCCCGACCGTTTGGAAGCCGCCCGACTGGAAAAACTCGCCAAGATCGAGGCCCTCGGCCTTGATCCGTGGGGGCAGCGGTTCGACGGTCACATGGCCCTCGAAAAGGCCCGCGAACTCTGTCCGGCCGAGCCCGGAACCGACGGACCAACCGTTCGTGTCGCCGGTCGCATCCTGCGTTGGAATGACAAGGGAAAGCTGCACTTCATCCACATCCAAGATCACACCGGACGCATTCAGTTGATGCTGTCGCGGAAAGAGTCCTCGGATGAAATGTGGGCGCTGCTGGAGTGCCTGGACCTCGGCGACTTGGTTGGGGTCGACGGCAAGACGCGCGTCTCGAACACCGGTGAAAAAACGATCCTGGTGACGGGCCTCACGATCCTGTGCAAGTCGCTGGCTCAGCCGCCGGAAAAGTTTCACGGCATCCAAGACAAGGAAGCGCTGCTGCGCCAGCGGTATGTCGACCTGATCTACTCCGAGGGGGTGCTGGAGCGGATGTTCAAGCGGTTGCGAATCCTCGATTCCATCCGTCAGACGCTGCGGGGTGAGAGCTTCTTCGAAGTCGAAACGCCGGTGTTGCACTCCATCGCGGGTGGTGCCGCGGCGCGGCCGTTCAAGACGCATCACAACGCGCTCGACATCCCGCTGTTCCTGCGCATCGCCCTCGAACTGCACTTGAAGCGGCTGATGGTCGGCGGGATCGAGCGTGTGTACGAGATCGGCCGCGTCTTCCGCAACGAGGGGGTCGACGGCACTCACAACCCCGAATTCACGATGATCGAACTCTATCAGGCGTATGGCGACTACCACGCCATGATGGACCTGGCGGAAAAGATCATTTCGAATGCGGCCATCGCCGCGAACGGAACCGCCGTGCTGCCGTGGGGCGACAAGACGGTGAACTTCACGCCGCCGTTCCAACGCGCCAAGTACGGCGAACTCTTCCGCGAGCACGCCGGCTGCGACATGCAAGATGCCGAGGCCGTGTCCGCCGTGGCCAAGCGGCTGCACATTGAGACCGCGGGCCGGCACCCGGATGTCATCGTCAACGATGTGTTTGAAGCGACAGTCGAAGATAAGCTCGCCGGTCCGGTGTTCGTCTACGACTACCCATCGTCCATGTGTCCGCTGACCAAACGCAAGCGGTCCGACCCGAGCATTGCCGAGCGGTTCGAGCTGTTTGTCGACGGCATGGAGATCGCCAACGCGTACACCGAGCTCAACGACCCGCGGTTGCAGGAAGAGCTCTTCCGCACGCAGTTGGCCGGTCTGGCCGAAGAGGACTCGATGGCCAAGATGGATCACGATTTTGTGCGGGCCCTGAAGGTGGGGATGCCACCGGCGGGCGGAATGGGAATCGGCATCGACCGACTGGTCATGCTGCTGACCAACACTAACAGCATCCGTGACGTGATCTTCTTTCCGTTGCTGAAGCCGGAACAGGGAATGTAGGCCCGATCGACGCGGCCCCGCCGCGATTCACACAAGCCAAAGGATTGGCCCATGTACAAACTGCTTCTCTGCCAGCGCTATCTGCGTTCGAGGTACATCGCCCTCGCGAGCATCATCAGCGTGACGCTGGGCGTGGCGACGATGATTGTCGTCAACGCGGTGATGGCCGGATTCAGCAGTGAGATGCGGACGAGGATTCAAGGCATCCTCTCCGACATCATCATTGAAACCCGCAACTACGACGGCGAAGCCGACTCGGCCATGCACAAGGAACTGGTGCAGCGGCTGATCGGGCAGTACGTTGCCGGCGTGACGTCGACGGTCGAAGTCTACGGGATGCTCAGCTTCCAGTACGGCGGACAATACATTCATCACCCGGTGACGCTGATCGGGATCGACCCCGAGAGCAAATCGGAAGTCGGCCCGTTGGTCGACTACCTGCAAAGTTATCACCGCCAGGAAAACGGCGGCGAAGTGACCGAGGCCGAACGCCGCTTGGATCAGAGGCCCGATTGGTCGCTGACTCCCGCAGCCAACGAGCATCGGCAGCGCATCGCCGGACTGGCTCGCGACAAGGCGGAGTTCCTCCGGCAAATCAAGCAACAGCGGCACGGCGACGACACGGAAACACCGCCAGCCGCCGGTCACGATGCCGCGGCGGGTGAAGACCCCGATCCGTTTGGGGGGATGGTCAGGCAGCCGAACGAAGCGCAGGCCGCCGAAGCCGTTCTCGGTCAACTTCAAACCGGCCGCCTGTACATCGGCAGCAACCTGATCAGCTTTCCCCACAAGGATGAGACGACCGGGCAGACGCGGATCATCTCCATGGTCCGACCGGGGGACGACGTCAAGATCAGCACGGTCTCCGCGGGAACGCCGTCACCGAAGTACTTCGACGCGACGGTCGTCGATGTCTTCAAGAGCGGCATGAGCGAGTACGACTCCAACCTGGTCTTCTGCAACCTGGAGCATCTGCAGAAGGTTCGCCAGATGATTCAAACCAACCCGGACGGGACCGAATCGCGCGCCATCACGTCGGTGCAAATCAAGCTGAAGGACTACCGCGATTCGGACAAGGTGCTGGAGATCCTGCGGAGCGAATTCCCGCCGGACCGCTACACCGTGCGGACCTGGGAACAGAAGCAGGGACCGTTGCTGGCCGCGGTCGATGTGGAGTCGTCGATCCTGAACATTCTGCTGTTCCTGATCATCACCGTCGCGGGCTTCGGCATCCTGGCGATCTTCTTCATGATCGTTGTCGAGAAGACGCGCGACATCGGCATCCTGAAGGCGCTGGGTGCCAGTTCGTCCGGCGTGATGTCCATCTTCCTGAGCTACGGCCTGTCACTGGGAATGGTCGGCAGCGGCGTCGGAGTCATCGCCGGACTGCTGTTCGTCCGCTACATCAACCAGATCGAAGCGGTGATCACAGTGCTGACGGGCAGAAAAGTGTTTGACGAGAAGATCTACTACTTCAAAGAGATTCCCACGCACGTCGATCCGTTCACGATCTGCTGGGTCGCGCTGGGGGCAATGGCGATCGCGGTCCTCGCGAGCGTCCTGCCGGCCCGCCGCGCCGCCCGGTTGCAACCGGTTCGTGCGCTGCGCTACGAGTGATTCATGTCCCCATTTTGCAATTTGCACTTACCAATTGTCACTTTGCACTTTCCTCTTCTTCAACGGGCCACGAGGTCCAGCCAACGTGCCAATGGAGTGGATCTCATGCCCACCGTCATCAGCAAGTCCACCGCCCCGAAGCCGGCTTCCGCCCGGGAGACGATTGCCATGCCCGAACCGCAGATTGCGGCAATTTCCGTCGAGAAGGCTTATCGCAAGGGGGACCACCAGGTTCCCGTATTGCACGGGGTCGATGTCTCCGTTCGCAAGGGTGAGTTCCTGTCGATCGTCGGCCAATCAGGCTCGGGCAAGAGCACCCTGCTGCACCTGCTCGGATTGCTCGACTCACCAGATGTCGGCGAAGTGCAACTGGACGGCCAGCGGATCGACGACCTCCCCGCGCGGACCCGCGATGAGCTCAGGAACCGCGTGTTTGGGTTCGTGTTCCAGTTCTATCATCTGCTACCGGAACTGAGCCTGATGGAAAACGTGCTGAGTCCGCTGATGATCCGGCACTCGATCTGGGGCTACTGGAAACGGCGGCGCGAATATCAGGATCGGGCCCGCGAAATGATCGACCGCGTGGGGCTCGGCCACCGGCTGACTCACAAGCCGTCGGAATTGTCGGGGGGTGAAATGCAGCGCGCGGCGATCGCCCGGTCGCTCGTCGCGCATCCCGAGATCCTGCTGGCCGACGAACCGACCGGCAACCTCGACGCCCGCACCGGCCGCGAGATCATCGACCTGCTCAGCAAGTTGAATGAACAGGAACGGCTCACTATCATCATGGTCACACATGACATGGTGATCGCGGCCGAGGCGCATCGCACGGTGAAGCTTGCTGAAGGCCGGATCGTTCCGCTGTCGGACGCCGCCTGAATGCCGTGTGAGCTTGGCGGTTCACCGCCGTGTGAAGATTGCGGTTTACGACAGTGCGGCGAACAACAAGCGGTGGCGTGTTCCATCGACGAAGCGGCGTGTTCCATCGACGAAACAGAAGCCCGGCTTTCGCAAAGGCCGGGCTTCTTTCTCAGGGTGATTTGAAATGGGATTGAAGATTCATCTCGGCGGCAAACTGGTGGACGAGGCCGATGCCAAGATCAGCGTGTTCGACCACGGATTGCTGTATGGGGACGGAGTCTTCGAGGGGATTCGCGTCTACGGCGGCCGGGTGTTCCTGCACCGGCAGCACATCGACCGTCTGTACGAAAGCGCCAAGGCGATCCGCCTGACGATTCCGCTCGAGCCCGACGAATTGATCGCCGCCGTCGAAGAGACGGTGAAGGCCAACAACATTGGCGACGGTTACGTGCGGCTGGTCGTCACCCGCGGGACCGGCAGCCTCGGCTTGGATATCCGCAAGACGAGCAATCCCCAGGTCATCGTCATCGCGGACACGATCAGTCTGTATCCGCCCGAGACCTACACGAAGGGGATGCACCTGGTCACAGCCAGTACGATTCGCAACCACCCGAACGCGGTCAACCCGCGGATCAAGTCGCTGAACTACCTGAACAACATCATGGCCCGCATCGAAGGGACCGACGCGGGAATGGTTGAGGCGCTGATGCTGAACCACAAGGGTGAAGTGGCCGAGTGTACCGGCGACAACATCTTCATCGTCAAGCACGGTGTGGTCCGCACGCCGTCGGCCGATGCGGGAATCTTGGAGGGCATCACGCGGAACGCCGTGCTGGGACTCGCTCGCGAGGCGGGTTACCGCGTCGACGAGTGCGCGCTCACGCGGCACGATTTGTATGTGGCGGACGAGATGTTTCTGACGGGCACCGCGGCCGAAGTGGTGGCGGTGGTCACACTGGACGGCCGCACGATCAGCACGGGCGAACCCGGCCCCGTGACGCGCGACTTGCTCGAACGGTTCCGCACGTTGACCCAATCCGGCGCATGATCGCGGTGGCAACATGTGCCCGCCGCGGTATCCATTGTGGGCTTGGACATGCCCGCGTTTTCGTGCCGGTTGGAAGGCGTGAGAACCGATGTGATTGGCTATTGGCTATTGGCTATT
>JAYTIB010000352.1:0-1873 GCA_043732205.1 Schlesneria sp.
GCCAATCGAGCGGGTATCAGCGAACTTGACGTTTCCGACAAAAGTGGTGAGCCGGGCGGCGTGAGCCCCCGGACTGCCGCGGTTGCAATTAAGAATCCGGGGGCTGACGCCGCCCGGCTCACCTGTTTCTGACTTTTGTCGGACACGTCTTTTCGGGAATGATTGATCCTTTCCCCTTTGCCGGGGGATAAGTTACGGCCAGTCAAAGAGTCGGTCCCATGTACTGAGGTTTCCGATGGTCACTGCCACTGTTGAATCTGAAGTCGCTGCGCCTGCACCTGTCGCGGGTGAATTGAAGATCGTCAAAGACGCGACCTGCACGTTTTGCGGGTGCGTCTGCGATGACATCGACCTGACGGTTCAGGACAACCACATCACCGAAGCCAAGCGCGCCTGTGTGCTCGGCAAGGCGTGGTTCCTGAACCACAGCAACGATGACCGGCCGAGTTGCCTGATCGACGGCCAGCCCGCCACGCTCGAAGCCGGATACGATCGCGCGGCGCAGATCCTGACGACCGGCAAGTATCCGATCGTCTACGGGCTGAGCGATTCCCCGTGCGAAGCCCAGCGGGTCGCCGTCAGCATTGTCGACTGGATCAACGGGACGATCGACACCACGACCAGCGTCTGCCACGGTCCGTCCGGGATGGCTTTCCAAGGGGTGGGCGAAGTGACCTGTTCGCTGGGTGAAGTCGCCAACCGCGGCGACATGATCATCTTCTGGGGCTCGAACCCGGCCGAGAGTCATCCGCGGCACTTCACCAAGTACAGCCTGATGCCGAAGGGGATGTTCCTCCCCAACGGTCGCAAGGACCGGACCTGCGTGCTCGTCGATGTCCGCCGGACAAAGAGCGCCAAGGCGGCCGACATCTTCATCCAGATCAAGCCGCGCGCCGACTTCGAGGGCCTGTGGACCCTGCGGGCTCTCGCCAAGGGAATCGATCTCGATCCGCAGGTGGTGCTGCGCGACACGGGTGTCGAACTGTCCGTGTGGCAGGATCTGATGGACCGCATGAAGGCGTGCAAGTTCGGCGTGATCTTCTTCGGCATGGGGGTGACGATGACCCGCGGCAAGCACGCCAACAGCGAAGCGCTGCTCGCCCTGACGCGCGACATGAACGCCTTCACCCGGTTCACCGCGAAACCAAACCGCGGACACGGCAATGTGACCGGTGCCGACAACGTCGTCGCGTGGCGCACGGGGTATCCGTTCGGCGTGAATCATTCGCGCGGGTATCCCCGGTTCAATCCGGGCGAATACACGACGGCCGACACGCTGGCCAACGGGGAAGCCGACTGCGGCATGACGATCGCCTGCGACCCGATGGCGAACTTCTCTCAACCGGCCCGCCAACACCTGGCGACGATCCCGTTCATCTCGCTCGACACGAAGGAGACTCCCACCTCCCGCGCGGCCGCCGTCGCGTTTACCGTCGCGACATACGGCATCAACACCGGCGGCACCGTCTACCGCATGGACGATGTGCCCATCCCGCTCCGCCCCGCATTCCCCTCACCCCACCCGAGCGACTTCGACGTGCTGACGAACATTGAGGAACGGGTGAAGAAACTGATGGGAGTGACGGCATAAAGCGGAATCCGATTTCGGCACATTTTTCTCGTGACAATTCGTTCGGGAGGCTCTCATGAGCAACGAGTCAAACCTGTTTCATTTCGACGAGGGGCGGAAAAGCTTCGAGGATCTCGGACAGCCCAATGGGCCGACTCACTGGCGCGAAACTGATATTCGGGAGGCACTTGGGTATCACTCAAGCACAGGCTTTGACAAAGCCATTCTGCGTGCGAAACAAACGTGCCTTTCGCTGGGAATCGATATCGAGGACCACTTCACCAGACAGTCTGATGGAAGCAT
>JAYTIB010000353.1:0-5103 GCA_043732205.1 Schlesneria sp.
CCATCCGCGCGTCGTCAACCTGGAACCGATGCGGCTGTCCGAAGTCTTCGACGGCATCCTGTTGGTCGGTGAGGCGGCGGGGATACCGGGCCGAGCGGCCGAAGTCGTCGCCGCATTGCAGGCGCGCGTCGACCGCATCGCACGATTGAACCAGAGCCTGCCCCACCGTCCCCGCGTCGTGCTGCTGGAGTGGATCGATCCGCCGTTTTCCTCCGGGCATTGGTCTCCGGAATTGGTCCGCATCGCGGGTGGCATCGAAGGGATTGGCCGCGAGGGCGAACGCTCACGCACGACCGAGTGGGATGAGATCGTGCGATTCGATCCCGAGTTCCTGATCGTCGCCTGCTGCGGATTCAACGTCGAACGGACGATGCTCGACATCCCCCTGCTGATGCGATATCCCGGCTTCCGCGAATTGACCTGCGCTCGACAGAACCAAGTCTTCGTCATCGACGGCAACGCCTACTTCAGCCGCCCCGGCCCGCGATTGGTCGACAGCCTGGAACTGCTGGCCCATACGCTGCACCCCGAGATTCATTCGCTGCCACCGGGATTGGCCCCGGCGCGGCGAGTGACCGTGTCGATGACTGCCACGTAGCGCACGCGGCCCGCGTGCAACGAATGTTCCGTGCGGCCGGATTTCAGACGTTTAGCCGCAACGCCAACGGCGTGCGTGCGTGCGATCAACGGTTCGCCCCATCCGCTCCCACGCCGTTGGCGTAGGGGCTAAACGTGGAATCGCCTTCTTCCTTGCCGCGCGGGGTTCAGCGTTGAGCTTCCTTGACGAACCCACGCCGCCGCAGAAAGAACGCCACGTTCACGAGCCCGATCAGGACCGGAACTTCCACGAGCGGCCCGATCACCGCGGCGAACGCGGCTTGTGAATTGATGCCGAAGACGGCCACCGCCACGGCGATCGCCAGTTCGAAATTGTTGCTCGCCGCCGTGAAGGCGATGGTCGCCGTCTGCGAGTAATCGGCACCGATCAACCAGCCCATCCAGAAGCTGACCAGAAACATCACGACGAAATAGATCAGCAGCGGCAGCGCGATCCGCAGGACATCGAACGGGATCTGCACGATCAGGCTCCCCTTGAGACTGAACATCACGACGATCGTGAACAGCAGCGCGATCAGAGTCAGCGGGCTGATCGCGGGAATAAACCGCTGTTCGTACCAGTCGCGACCGAAGCGTTTCAGCAACACAAACCGCGTCGCCATGCCTGCCAGAAAGGGAATGCCCAGGTAGATGAACACGCTCAGGGCAATCTCGCCGATGCTGATCTCCACGGTGCTCCCGTGCAGGCCGAATAGGGGAGGCAGCAGCGTGATGAAGACCCAGGCGTAGAGGCTGAAGAACAACACTTGGAAGACGCTGTTGAACGCGACCAGTCCGGCGGCGTATTCCCGGTCCCCCTCCGCCAATTCGTTCCAGACGATGACCATCGCGATGCACCGGGCCAGACCGATCATGATCAGGCCGGTCATGTATCCCGGTGAGTCATGCAGGAACGTGATCGCCAGGCCGAACATCAGCACCGGTCCGATCAGCCAGTTCTGCACGAGTGACAGCGCGAGGATCTTCCCGTTGCGAAAGACCCGCCCGAGTTCCTCGTACCGCACCTTCGCCAGCGGCGGGTACATCATCAGGATCAGGCCGATCGCGATCGGGACGTTCGTGGTCCCCCAGTTCAGCGAGTTGATCACGCCGTCCAGTCCCGGCACGGAATAGCCGGCGGCCACCCCGACCAGCATGGCGGCGAAGATCCAGACCGTGAGAAACCGATCCAAGAACGACAACTGCTTGCGGCAGGGTGATGACATGTCTCAGCTTTCAATCTCAGCAGATCCAAGTTCGCACCGTAGCTGAACTCGCAAGAGTTCAGACGGTCGCGAAAGTCGGCTGAATTCTTGCGAATTCAGCTACGGATAACAGCGAACTTGAAACTAATGAATCTCGGAAAACGCGAACAACAGTTCGCGGGCGATCTGCCGACAGCGTTCGTCGTACGTCGCCGCCTCGACGGGACTGCCATCGGCCGCCTTGGGGTCGTCGAACGGAATCGCCACTCGGACCGCAGCCCCCTGCACAACCGGGCAATTCGCATCGGCGTGCGTGCAGGTCATCACCGCGCAGTAGTCGCCGCTCGGATTCGGCACGTCGTGGTAGACCTTCGAGAAGCAGACGAGGACTCGGCCTGAATCTTGATACCGGACTTCGTGCCTGGGGTTTCTTTCATCGACGGGCGTCGTCACTTTCAGCCCCGCTCGCTCGACGGCGGCGATCGCCTGCGGAGCGAACGCGGTCGCTTCCGTCCCCCCCGAGAACGTCTCCACTCCGTCGATGCCAAACTGATCCGCGGCCACGGCCGCCCAGATCTGGGACAGATGGCTGCGCCGCGAATTGTGGGTGCAGATGAACGTCAGCCGCGCCGGCTGATGAGCACGGCGGCAGCGCTGAACGTAATCCGTGATCTCCCGCAACTGCTGCTTCCGCAGTTCGGGAATCAGGCCGAATTCGGCGATCCGCTCGTCCACATACTTCCGGACCGCCGGAAAGAACTCAGGTGACACGTTGTCGTCTCCCTCAACGTCAGTACAATCCGCACGGCACAGTCCGGATCAGATTCGTTTCGACATTTCGAGAATAGTGGAAGTATGAAGGAACCTCAAGCCATCCGCGCGCTGGCGGCACTCGCGCATGAATCGCGGCTGCGGGTCTTTCGACTGCTGGCCAAGTGTGGTGAACAGGGGATGCCGGCGGGAATGATCGCCGAACAGTTGGAATTGCCGGCGGCCACGCTGTCGTTCCACCTGAAGGAGCTCGCCACTGCCGGGCTGATCCTGGACCGCCGTGAAGGGCGGTCGATCTTCTATTCGCTGGACACCGCCGCCATGACCTCGCTGGTCGGCTTCCTGTTCGAAGACTGCTGCGGCGGCCAGCCGGAACTCTGTGGTGCCGTCAACCTGACCCAACTCAAGACGTCTCGCCGCCGAAAGCCAAAGGGCACCCGATAACCAATCACCGATAACCAATCATCAATCTCCAATCACCAACGTCCCATGCCATCCACCCCAAACATCATCCTCACCAAGATGCTGGACCGGCTGTTTGCCGGGCTGGCGAGCGGACCGAACCTGAATTGCCGGCCGCATTCGAGCCGTCAGCGCATTGACTGGACGCAGTTTGCCAAGCTGCAGGATGTGAGTCCGGCGGACGCGCTGCGGCAGTTGCTGTCGGACAGTCAGGCCGCGAAGTTGCAGGCGCGAGTGACCGCGCCCAAATCTGTCGGCAAGCCCGCCTTGCCCAAGAAGCGACCGGCCACGGGGGCCGCGTCCTCGACCGCGCCGTCGGCCACGGAACAACCGGCGAAGGGTGACGCTGCGGACGACGTGCTTTCGCCCGCGGAACAACGGCAGCGGGACGAATGGACCGCGCAGCAGGGATTGCTCACCAAGCTGCGCGGACTGGCCGAAGACGCGCGCGAATACGAGCAGGACACCGGGGTCCACGTCCTGCACGTCGGCTTCCCGTTGCTCAGCCTTCCACCCGGTTCGTCGGGTTCATTGAAATCGGCGGCGATTGGTACGAAGCGGCTGCTCGCGCCGATCGCGTTCATTCCGGTGAAGCTCGAACTGCGCGCGGGACTGAATCCCGTCGTCGCGATCGGAGGACTGCACGACGGTGCCGACTTCCTCGTTCCCAACGAAGCGCTCTTCGCCTGGTTGGAATGTCAGACCGGTCTGCAAATTTTTCCCGAGCCGACGGACGCAGCACTGAATGTCGTGGATCGCTCCGCGATCCAACGCTCTGATCGCGGAGCGATCAGCGACGATCAGTCACTGATTGAGGCCCCGCCCCAAAGCGCCGCGACACCGGAACCGCAATCGGAACCGGCACCCGAGTCAATCCGCGCGTCCTCCACTGAATCGTCATCTGACCCTGAAGCCGAATCACTCGACACCGAATCACCCGACACCGCAACGGCTGGCGCGTCCACAAGTCTCAATCCGTGGGACGAAGTGGCCGACTTGGTCCGCCGCGTGGCTGCGGCTCTGCATCTGCCGCCGTGCGACTTCACCGCGAAATCGTTGACCGAATTGCGTTCCGCGCCGCGGACCGATGACGAGAACCCGAAGGCGGAAATCGTTGCCGCGGCGGTGCTCGGCCTGTTTCCCATGAACAACCAGGGACTGCTCCGCGACATGCAGGCGATGGTCATCGATCCCGCGTCCCTGCGTGGCCCGGTGCAGAGCTTTCTCTCGGCGAATGCACTGTTGGGTGAGGAGACGGAAGACGGGAGTTCGGATTCGGGGGGAAGTGAAGATCAAATCGAGTCCGTCGATGCCAAGCCTCAGCTTCCGGTCTCCAGCCTCACGCCTTCTCATCGCACGTTCGACACCGAACGCCTCGTGACAATCGCCGATCCGTGTCAGTCGCGCGCGGTGCGGTTGGCGCGCGAATGCCAGGGGCTGGTCATTCACGGGCCGCCGGGGACCGGCAAGAGTCAGACGATCACCAACATCATTGGCGACCATCTGGCCCGCGGTGAACGAGTGCTGATGGTCTGCGACAAGCGGACGGCGTTGGATGTCGTCGCCCGGCGATTGGAGCACATTGGCTTGGGCTCGCTCTGCGCCTTGATCCACGATCCCCAGCACGATCAACGCAACCTGTACAGGCAGGTGCGAGAACAGTTGGAAGAGCTCTCCAGCACGTCGGTCCGCAATCGTGCCGAGTCGCAACTGAAAACGCTGGACCGGCAATTGCAAAAGTCGCACGACACCCTGGCCAGGGCCTGGTCGCTGGTGATGTCGCCCGATCCGGAGCGTCATGTTTCCTTTCATCAGCGGATGGGGGAGTGGCTCGAAACCGCGCTGCCGCTGCTGGCCACCACGATGACGAATCCGCAGGACGGAGCGGCCTCAACTCCCGCCGCCAAAGTTGCCACCACCAACTCCGCGCCGACGCCGCCTCGTTCCGGTCGACGGTCACGGGGCGCACCCGTCGAAGTTCAACCGGCTCCCGACCCGGTCAACGTCGAACTGTTTGATGCGCACCTGTCCGAAGTGCGCGACATCGTCAGCCGCGCGATCGAGATTC
>JAYTIB010000354.1:0-13068 GCA_043732205.1 Schlesneria sp.
AGACCACGGAATCGATCGATCCAACAGGAAGGATGCCTTGTCATGGCTCGGCTTGAAATTCGTGCCCCCCTTGCGGTCTTGTGCGGTCTGTCGTTGTGGGCCTGTGGCTGCACCACCTCCAGCGTTCCGGCTCCCCCGAAGACCGGAACCACGAACGCGGTCACGACCGATTCCGCGATAACGCCCGATCCGGCGGTGGCGACTCAACCTGGCTCCGGGTTCCCATCCGCTGACAACCGTGTTGGGATCCCGGCGGAGCCCGTCGCCAAGCCCGGCTTCTGGGAAGACTATCCCGATGTTCCGAAGGTCGAGTTGATGACCGAGGTGAACGGGATCAAGATCCCGCGCCAGGTCAACAAAGGTGAGACCCTCGCGCTGACCGGCAAGTTGCCCGCCGACGTCGGCAATGCGCATGCGACCGCGAAGCCCAGCCAACCCACCACCGGCGACACGCTGACGATTCGTTTCAACTCCGAACCGAAGGTGCTGAACTCGATCACCGAATCGTCGGCCGTGCAGACGTACATCGTCCAGTACGTGCATGAAGGACTGGCACGTCAGAACCCGGAGACGTTCGAGTACGAGCCGCATCTCGCCACGAAGTGGGTCATCGAGGACTCGGTCAAGCTGTCGCCGGATTATCCCGGCCGCGAACGCCGCGTGGCGGTGGAAGGGGGAAGCCCATCGTCCACGGTGGAGATCAGCTACGAGGCACCGCCGCCGCCCGCCAAAGGACAGAAGCCCGTCGAGCCGCCGAAGATCACGCTCAACACCACGGACAAAGATGGTAAGTCACTCGGCCAAGTCTGGGTGGGGATCTACCCGATCGGCAAGATCGTCGGAGCGTCAACCACCGGCTATCACTTCTGGAGTCAGGCGGACGGCAAGGTGCATATCTCCGGCATGCCGACGGGCAAGTACACCGTCAAAGTCGGGGACGAGATCTTCGGCAAGGCCCAACGGCGCGGGGACGACACGTTGGTTGTGACACCCGCCACGATCGAGAATCCGCTCCACGAAGCGATCAAGTCCTCCGGCGAAGCGGCGCTCATGTTGATGCCCGGCGAATGGACCGACGTCCAGGAGCAGACCTATTACACGTACTACCTGCGCGACGACGTGAAGTGGTCCGACGGTCAGCCGTTCACCGCGAAGGACATCGAATTCGGGTACACGCTGTTGAACAGTCCCTCCGTCGACGGCGACCACATCCGCACGTACTACCAGGACTTGATCGAATGCAAGCCGCTCAGCCCGCACATCGTCCGGATGCGCTACCGGCAGCAGTACTTCAAGGCGTTCGAATTCACCTACGGCATCACGCTGTACACGCCGCCGTTCCACTTCTTCGCGAACATCTTCAAGGCGGAGGGTCGCGAGCTGACGCTGGAGCGCCTGACTCCCGCCGAGGAAAAGTCCACAACCAAAATCAGCGCGCATGGCAAGGAGTTCGGCAAGTTCTTCAACACCGACGAACGGTACAACCGGTCGCCGCTGGGGACCGGCCAATACATCGTCGACAAGTGGCAGGACAGCGACCGCGTGGAACTGGTCCGCAATCCGAACTACTGGAACAAGAAACTCGCCGGCCACGTCGACAAGATCATTGTGAAGTTCATCCCCGACCAGGTGACGGCGATGGCCGCGCTCAAGGCGGGCGAGATCGACTTCTTCTACGACATGTCGCCCGAGCAGTACTTCGAGGACTGGCCGAACTGGAATGAACCGCGGCGCGACGACTACGTCCAAGCGTCGTGGTATTCGCCGATGTTCAGCTACTTCGGTTGGAACATGCTGGCTCCGCAACTGCAGGATCGCCGCGTCCGGATCGCGCTGGCGATGCTGTTCGACCGGCAGGACTTCGTCGACACGAAGCTGCACGGGGCGGGTGTGGTGGTCTCGGGGTCGCAGTACTACTTCGGCCCCGGTTACGACCGCGAAGTCGCGCCGCTGGCCTACGATCCCGACACCGCCCGCGAACTCCTCTCCGAAGCCGGTTGGATCGACACCGACAACGACGGCATCCTGGACCGCGACGGCGAGAAGTTCGTGATCACACTGCACCTCGCGCAGGGACGGCCGATCAACCTGCAACGGTGCGAAGTGTTGCAGAAGAACCTGAAGTCGGTGGGGATCGAACTGAAGATCCAGTCGTTGGAGTGGGCGTCGTTCATCGACAAGGTCCGCGCCAAGGAATGCGATGTCATCACACTGAGCTGGGCCACGCCGGTCGAGAGCGATCCGTTCCAGATCTTTCATGGCTCGGGGGCGGGCCGACACAATCGCGGCAGCAACTCGATCTCGTTCGCCAATCCCCAGGCCGACGCGCTGATCGAAATGCTGCGGGTCACGCTGGACGAGGAAAAGCGGAAACGGATTCACTCGTCATTCCACCGGTTGCTCGACAGCGAACAGCCGTACATGTTCCTGTGGATCCCCAAGGAATTCGGGGCCTATCACAAACGCTTCCGCAACGTGAAGTGGTACCGCCTGCGTCCCGGCTTCGATCTGTCCGAATGGTACGTCCCAAAGGACGAACAACTGCACTAAGCGTAGTTGCAGGACGTCCTCGTTTAACCCGGAGCCATCGGCGACGGCGTCGGGTGGCAGTGCTTTCAGACTTGTCGATGCTGGCGAACGAGGCGTTGGCAACCTCCACCGTCGCCGATGGCTCCGGGTTAAACGACGTTCATTGTTCATGACGGGATGGCATGGCGAATTATCTGCTCAAGCGAGTGCTGCTGATGATCCCGACGTTTCTCGGGATTCTGGTGGTCTCGTTCTTTGTGATTCGGCTGGCGCCCGGTGATCCCGGCTCATTGAAGTACGGCGGTGCCGGCCAGGCTTCGGCGGGTGTGAATGCGGAGCGGGGGACCGAGGCCGCCGAAAAACAGTTTCGCGCGCGATGGGGTTTCGACCAGCCGATGCCGGTTCAGTTCCTGCTGTTCCTGAAGCGCCTGGCCACGGGCGACCTGGTGAACTTCCAGACGAACCAGCCGATCTGGAAGGAACTGTGGGCGCACCTGAAGGTCAGCCTGTTGCTCAATCTGATCGTGTTCACGCTGATCTATGTCGCGGCGGTTCCGCTGGGAATCTTCAGCGCCGCCTACCCCAATTCCATTGCGGATCGGATCACCACGATGATCCTGTTCATCCTGTACAGCCTGCCGTCGTTCTGGGTTGCCGAAATCCTCCGCATGCAATGCCGCGGCATTTTCCCCACGATGAACCTGCACTCTCCCGGCTTTGAGCAGATGTCCTTCGTGAATCAGACGCTCGACTATTTGTGGCACATCGTGCTGCCGGTCATCTGCCTGACGTACGGGGGGCTGGCGTACGTCAGCCGCCAGATGCGGGCCGGGATGTTGGAGGTGATCCGCCAAGACTACATCCGCACGGCCGAAGCCAAAGGAGCGGGCAAGAGTCGCGTGATCCTGGTTCATGCGCTCCGCAACAGCCTGTTCCCGATCATCACGCTGCTGGCGTCACTGCTGCCGTTCCTCGTCGGTGGCAGCGTGATCATTGAGTTCATCTTCAACATCCCCGGCATGGGTCTGATGTCGCTCAAGGCGGTCAACAGCCGCGAGTACGACATCGTGATGATCACGCTGATGCTCTCCGCCGTCCTGACCCTGATGGGCATCTTGGTCTCCGACATCCTGTACGTCGTGGTCAATCCCCGCGTCAGCTTCGAGAATGCGCAGTAACGCCAGCGGCAGAAATCGACATACAAGCACGCAGCGCAAGCGAGTGAGTGAGTTTTCGGGCACACTCGCTTGCGCATCGTGCTTGTCGATTGGCCGTAGGGTGCGTGAAGTCTTCGGAACGCACCGTCTTCGGAACAGTCGATCACAAACCGGTGCGTTCCGAAGACTTCACGCACCCGACTTGCTCTTCGTCTTCCATTTGTAATCTGCAATTTCCCTTCGGCACACCCCATGTCCATCCCCACCCCCGATCCCACTCCCAGCGAACCCGGCTCGGCCCTGCAATTCGTGCTCGGCGCGGTGGTGGTCGCCGGGGGGCTCGGCCTTCTCGCCGCCCAAGCGCCGGCGCGGATTCGCCTGCTGGTTCTGTTTTCGCTGGGATTCGGACTGCTCACCGGCTGGCTGCTCGCCAGTCTGGCGGGCCGGCTCAACGTGCGACTCGACGCCGCGAAGATCGCCGTAATCGCCATCGTCACGCTCGGCGGATTGGTCACCAGCGTCTGTGCGACGGTCGCGCAGCAGTCTCCCCCGGCACCGGTGCGGGACATGCATCCGATCGAAGCGCAGGTGATGGCACAGATGCGCAAGGCGGCGGAGTCGTCCGGGTCTCACGCATCGGTCCCGACCGGTCCGACCATCTCGGTCTTGCCGGCGATCCCGGCGATTGCCGTCACACCTGCGCCGCCGGCTAGTTTCGCCGACCGCGTGCGGACGTACCTGCAGCATCGAGTCCAAATGCTGGGCCACTGGACGAGTCCGTGGCCGGAGTTGTTCTGGGGCGGGGAACTCTTGGCGGGAACGGCCGGTTCTGTCTGGATGGCGTTTCGCGGTCGGCATTGGGAGTCCGCATCGTGATCCTCGGACTGGGCACCGACATCGTCGAGGTCGATCGGATCGCGAAGATGATCGCCGAACATGGCGACCATTTCTTGCAGCGGATCTTCACCGCCGCCGAGATCGAGCATTGCCAGCCGCGGCGCGAGTTCGCGCAGCATTACGCCGGCCGCTGGGCCGCCAAGGAAGCGGTCATGAAAGCGCTGGGGACCGGCTTCACCAAGGACGTCGGCTGGACCGAGATCGAAATCCTGGTGAGACCGAGCGGCCAGCCGTTCGTCGTGCTGCACGGTCGCACCCGCGACTACGCCGCCAGCCTGGGGATCGGCGAGGTCATGATCACGATCTCGCACATCCGCACGATGGCGACCGCCACCGCGATCGGCCTGCCGAGAATGACCGGGGCGGGAACGCCCCCCGGTTGAGATCATGGGCTGACTCACATTTTCAAACCGGCTGGAAGGGGCAAAGCGTGAGAACCAAGGCATTTGTCATTGGTCATTGGCTATTTGTCATTGGCTATCGGTGAATTGCAAATCACCGATAGCCGATAGCCAATCACCAATCACGTTTTCTCTCGGCAATTGCTCAATGGTGTTGGAACTGATTTGAGTCAGTCCCAACAGTTGAGCCCGGGTCCGTCACGTAATGAGACTGCAGTCCCGTTCGAGCAGCACCACCGACGTGTCGTCGTGGCGGCCCGATCCTTCCGTGTAGGCTTCGGAATCGTCGAACAGCGCCTGCAGGGCTTCGGACGCCGGGGCGAGTTGCCGGGCCCGCAAAGTTTGCGTGATGCCGTCCACACCGAACTCGCCCGTCTTGGTTGGCTTGTGTTCCGGAAACGCCTCCTGCAGTCCGTCGGTGTAGAACAGCAGCCGGTACTTCTCGGGCAGCTTGATCGTGAACGACTCGTACTCGACATCGGGATAGATCGCCAGCGGCAGACCAGCGACGGTGTCGGCCTCGAGTGCCCGGATCTCACCGGTCGCCAAGTCTTGGACGAGCGGGATCGGGTGTCCGGCCGACGTCCATTGCAGTTCGTTGGTGTCCAGTTGCAGCAGGCCGTAGCAGAGTGTGATGAAGCCCCCCTCGTCGCTCACGATGGCGTGCTGGCTGAGCTGGTTGTTGATCTCGGCGACGAAGGCCGCGGTGTTTTGATAGCGCCGCGTGTGGATCATCCGGACCAGCGTGTGCATGACCATGATGCACATGGCCGCCTTCATGCCGTGCCCCGAGGCATCGCCGACCAGCAGCACGATGTGATTGTCGTCGACGGTGAAGACGTCGTAGTAGTCGCCCCCGGCCATCGTGACCACCTTGCCGCTGGCCATGCGCATCTGCGACGGCTCGTACCTCGCGAGAATCGTGCAACCGGCCGGTGCGTCGATCTGCGCGGGGACCATCGATTCCTGCAGCTTGCGGACGGCCTGAACCTCCTCGCGCAGCTTCTCGGTCACCTGCTGGTCCCGCTGGGCGAGCACGGCTTCGACGGCGCTTTCCATGACGGCCAGCAGCATGAACAGATAGTCACCCTGCCCGTCGCGGATGACGTAGGCGCTCATGCCGTGGGTCATGAAGCGGACGACCCGATACACGTCTCCGGACTGGCAGGCCCCCACAATGGGCAGGTCGGGCCACAACCGCCGGATCGTCTTGAACGTCTCGAACCCGGCGTCGGCATCCGGCAGCGTGATCGACAGAAACACGACGTCCCAAGGCGCGCCGGTGTCGAGCGACGCCAGCAGGTCGTCCGCCCCGTGAACCACGGTCACCTCGTGGTCACCGATTCCCAGGTACATCGACACCAGATCCGCCTGCTCCGGATCGTCCCAACCCACCAGAATCCGCATTACCAACCCTCCGTGAACGCTGCTTGGAGATTGTTCGAAGCATAGCCGATCCACCCCGCAGTTATTGGTTTTGGCGGGAACTCGAAGCCCGGAGCATCGTCCAGCGCGTCCGCGTGACGGGCCGTGGCGACGCGGCCGGCGTCAGACTTCAATGGGGTCGGCGGCGGCCAATCTTCCAGGAAAAAACAATCCGGGCTAGCAAGGATTCCGCCGGTCGGATAGATCATGGGGCGGACGCTCGCCGTCGCGTCGGCACGAACTCATCCCCAGGATTCCCGATCATCACATCATCAACAGTTTTGCAGCAGGTGCGGGGTTCCGTGGCGGAAAACACCACCGCACCGTCCGGAGACCCGGAGTGCGTCATCGCCGCGGACAACAGCGGCGTGGCGGCCGAAACCCGCGTCCCCGCCGCCGACAGCAAATGGCAGCGCGGGCTGGAATGGCCGGCGGTGCTCTGGATTGGCTTCCTGCATTTGGGTGCCCTGGCCGCGCCGTTCTACTTTACCTGGAGCGGCTTGGTCCTGTTCGCCTTCATGAGTTGGCTGACCGGGAGCTTGGGGGTCTGCCTCGGCTTTCACCGCCTGTTGACGCATGGCAGCTTCGAGACGTACCGCCCGGTGCGGTGGATGCTCGCGTTGTTTGGCACGCTGGGCGGGGAGGGTCCGCCGATCATGTGGATTTCGGCGCACCGCAAGCACCACCGTTTCAGCGATCAGGAACATGACCCGCATTCGCCGCGCGATGGCGCCTGGTGGAGTCACATGATCTGGATGCTCCCCCGCTATGGTTCGCAGCACTGGGCCCAGCTTTACCGCCAGTACGCCCCGGATCTGATGAAGGATCGATCCCTGCGGTTGCTCGACCGGACGTTCCTGTGGTGGCACCTGGGTTTGGGAATCATTTTCTACTGCGCCGGATGGCTGATCTGGGACGTGCGCACCGGACTGTCATTCGTGTTCTGGGGAATGTTCCTGCGGCTGGTGTACATGCTGCATGTCACCTGGGCCGTCAATTCGGCGTCGCACATGTGGGGCTATCGCACGTACGAGACGCGCGACAACAGCCGCAACAATTGGTTGATCGGGCTGCTGGGCTTCGGCGAGGGTTGGCACAACAACCACCACGCCTTCCAAACGTCGGCCCGGCACGGTCACCGCTGGTGGGAGCTGGACACCACGTACATCGTCATCGCGCTGATGGAACGAACGGGCCTCGCCTGGAACGTCGTCCAAAAGCCGGAGACGGCCGGCCGGTCGGTCGCCGCCGTCACGGTCGCCATCGACGCTGTCAACGCCACCGCCGCGACAGAGCTCGCACAACGACGCTCGGCCTGACAACCTGTGGAATCTCACGTGGGGCACGTTTCCAACGTGCCCCTTTTCGTTTGACGGACTGACAGCGTCCGAACTCCGTATACGACCCGAACCCGGATTATTCACGGCGTCGTAGCTGAGTTCGCAAGAACTCAGGTCGTGATCCGATGTTTGGCTGAATTCTTGCGAATTCAGCTACAGCGTCCGAGCCCCGTGTACGACGCGGAACATGCCGCGTCCCATCATGTTGCTGGGCGACACCGCGGGGTTTGATGGGAATCTCCCTGCCACGGTTCGTCGAGACCAATCGTGTTCCGGCATCGCGACATGATTCCATCGCCGGCAACATGCCGCCGGTTTGTGTCGGCTCGCTGTTCGCGTTTGGCAACCAGTTGTCGATTGACGTCGAACTTGCCGCCACACTCGTTGGCTTCGCTGGCACTCTGACCGGCCGCGTGACGACAGCCAGCCCCGAATTGACGGTGCTGGCGACGAATTGACTCAGCATCGGCGGCAATGGTTCTTTCCTTGCCATCACCAACGGCCGAATCTTTGTACGCAACGTCGATTTGCTGTACCGTACTTGCGAATCGGAAGTCGTTGATCTGAGATGATGTCTCGCGACTTTTCGTTTCCGTGGGTCTCGTTCCGTGCTGGTGGTTCATGATGACCCGAGTCAAGTTGATCGCCGCCGTCTGTCTGATCGCCATGCCGGGCTTCGCCGGCGCGGACGACGGATCGTCGCCGTCGTATCAGCGTCACGTTGCGGCGCTGTTCGGCAAGCTCGGTTGCAGCAGCGGAACGTGTCATGGTGCGGTGAAGGGGCAGAACGGATTTCAATTGTCGCTGTTCGGAGCCGATCCAACCGGTGACCATGCGCGACTGATCCGCGATTTCGGCAGCCGGCGGTTGAACTTCTTCGACCCCGATCAAAGCCTGCTGCTGCTCAAGGGGACCGGACAGATCCCGCACGGCGGTGGAGCGCGGCTCCGCGCGGGGAGCGCCGAATACCAGATCCTGCGAAACTGGATCGCCGCCGGTGCCGTCGCCGATGATGAGGCCAAGTCTCAATTGAAGCGGCTTCACGTCCTGCCGGCCGAACGGATCGCCAAGCCCGATGAAAAGTACCGGCTGAAAGTGGAAGCGGAGTTCGCCGACGGCACAACGGAAGACGTCACGGCGTTCTGCTCGTTCGAGTCACTCGACCGGGCCGTGGCGACGATGGACGGAGCCGGAATGGTGACCGGCGTCGGCGTTGGTGATGCCGGGCTGCTCGTCCGATACCGCGATCAACCCGCCGCGGCCCGCGTGCTCGTGCCGCGACCGGGCGAGACCGCGTTTCCCGATCTGAAGCCGGCCAACTTCATCGACACGCACGTGCTCGCAAAGTTGAAGAGCCTGAATCTGCCCCCGGCCGATCTCTGCGACGACGCCACGTTTCTGCGGCGCGTGCATCTCGACGTGATCGGCGAACTGCCGACGCCCGACGAGGTGCGCGAGTTCCTGGCCGACACGTCACCCGCCAAGCGATCGGCGAAGATCGAGCAACTGTTGCTCCGCCCCGGTCACGCCGATCTGTGGACTTTGAAGTTCTGCGATCTGTTGAAGGCGGCGGACTTCGGCGTGTATGCCGACGCGATGTCGAAGGAACACGACGCGCCGCGGATGCAGGCGTGGATCCGAGCCCGTCTCGCGGAGAACGTTCCGTATGACGAGTTCGTCGAACGGATCCTGACCGCGACCAGCCGCGAGGGTCGGTCGATGGACGAGTACGCGGCGGAAGTGAAGGCGCTGTTCGAAGGCTATGCGCCGGGCCGGCCGGACCTCGAATTTTACGCGCGCCGCAAGACGCTCGATCTGTTCTGGCAGCGGCGCGGATCGGACGGCGTGAAGGGGACGATGCAGGTCGCGCATGTGTTTCTCGGCCTGCGGATCGAATGCGCGCAATGCCACCGGCACCCGCATGACAACTGGCAGCAGGACGATCTGCTCGACTTCGCCAACCTGTTCATGCGGGTTCGCACCGTCGGCTTTCAGGGGGACAACGAAAAGAAGTTCCCCGATGCGGTGGCGTACTTCAAACAGTTCAACGACGAGGCGAAGGCTGTCGAAGCCGACGTCAAACAGCGCAAAGAGGGCGAGGGGAAGAAGCTCGAAGAGGAGGCCAAGCAGGTGAAGACCAACGCCGACAAGCTGACTGCCGAGATCGCCAAGCTCGAAAAGGAAAACGGCAACGCGGACGAGATCGCCGCGAAGCGGCAGCAACTCGCCGCCGCGAAAGAGGTGATGACGCGCAGCGAAGCCTACCGGCAGGAAACGGCGAATCTCGACAAGCGCGCGAAGATGCTGCCCGAGGCCGCGCGACGACTGTTGCAGGCCGAGTGCCGGTTGCTCGACACCACAACCAACGCCAAAGTGAGCAGCACGCTGGGGACGCGCGAATCGAAGACAGCGCGGCTGCTCGGTGAGGCCGAACCGGTGACGGTGTCCGCCGACAGCGACCCCCGCGCATTGGTCATGCAATGGATGCGGAAGCCGGACAACCCCTACTTCGCCCGCTCCCTCGTGAACCGGGTCTGGGCGCATTACTTCGGCCGCGGCATCATCGACCCGCCCGACAACCTGTCGGCGTTCAACCCGGCCACGCATCCCGAACTGCTCGACGAACTCTGCCGCGACTTCATCCAGCACAAGTTCGACCTGCGCTGGCTGCATCGCACCATCCTGAACAGCCGCACGTACCAGCAATCGAGCACACCCGCCCGTGGTGCTGAAGCGGACCGCACCCACTACGCCTTCTTCCCACTCCGGCGACTGTCGGCCGAGGTGATGCTCGACGCACTGAACACGGCGACCGGCACGACCGAAAACATGGACATGAAGTACCACCATTGGCCCGAGACGATGACGACCGTTCAAGTGCCGTTCCTGCCTCAGAACAAGTTCGTGACTTTCGTGCTGGAAACCTACGGCCGGCCGCAACGTAATGCCGCGGTGCAGTGCGACTGCGAACGCGACGGCAGCGGGTCGATCTTTCACGTGCTGCTGCTGACGAACCACCCGCGGGTCTGGGAAAAGATCCGCGATCCAGCCGGTCGCACCGGAAAGCTGCTCAAGTCCGGCGGTGACGATAGCGTCAAGATCGACGAATTGTATCTGGCGACAGTCAGCCGATTGCCGACAGAATTCGAACGCGACGAGTGCCTCAAGTTCCTCGCGACGTCCGAAAGTCCCGAGAACGGCCTGCAAAACATTCTGTGGTGCCTGATCAACACGCGCGAGTTCTTGTTGCAACATTAGTGAAGCCAGTAGCCACGCTCGCCAAGAGCGTGGGGACAATCCCGGAAAACCCACGCTCTTGGCGAGCGTGGCTACAAACCCTGTTGGAGTAGATCATGCAGCGTCGCGACTTTCTGCGGATCGGTGGCTTGGGACTGTGTGGCGTCGGAGCGCTGGACCTGATCAAGGCTCATGCCGCGCCGACTGTGGGGGGAGCCAAAGCCAAGCAGATGATCGTTTGCTGGCTCGGGGGTGGTCCGCCGCATCTCGACATGTTCGACATGAAGCCGGAGACGTCCGAAGACTACCGCGGCATTTTCCAGCCGATCGACACGAAGGTGCCCGGCCTTCAAGTGGGTGAGCTGCTGCCGGAGATGGCGAAGCGGGCCGACAAGTACACGGTCATCCGCTCGGTCACCACGTTGAACAAGCCGGGCGACCACGCCCAGGCACCGCTCTATTGGCTCACCGGAAATCCCCGGCTGACAACCGGCAGCGACGAATATCCGATGTACGGCAGCGTCATGAACAAGCTCCGTCCGGGTCCGAACGATCTGCCGACGTTCGTCGTGCTGGATGAGATCGACGTTCACACGCACAACGCGCTGTCGCGAAACTTCCTCGGCTCGGCGCACTCCCCGTTTGTCATGCAGCCGCTCAAGGACAAGGACGCCGTCACAAAGATGCTGACGCCGCAACTCGAACTGCCGGCGTTCGCGCGAAACACGGAGTTGTTGAAATCGCTCGATACGAAGCTGCGCCGCGACGACACGCAGGACGAACTGATCGCCGGGCTGGACCAATACCAGCAGACGGCCTTCAACCTGCTCCGCTCGCCGAAGCTGCGGAACGCGCTCGACATCTCGAAGGAATCGACGGCGTCGGTCGAGCGGTTCACACGCAACAAACCGGCGAAGGCGCGCTATCCAATCGGCGATCCGCTGCACTTCCTGCTGGCCCGCCGTCTGATTGAAGCGGGAGTTCCCATCGTTCACTTCAATCTCGGCTACTGGGACTGGCACGGCGACAACTTCACCGCCGGCAAGCAGCAGATCCCGATGTTCGACTCGTGCCTCGCGGCCTTGCTGGATGATCTCGACGAACGCGGTCTGCTCGATTCCACGATCGTGCTGGCGCTCGGCGAGATGGGCCGCAAGCCGAAGATCGACAAGCCGCATGAAACGGGCGCGGGTCGCGACCATTGGGATTACGCGCAATTCGTAATCGCGGCGGGCGGCGGCTTCAACCGCGGCTGCGTCGTTGGCGCCACCGACAAACTCGGCGAACAGGTGACGGACAAGTTCTACAAGATCGAAAGCTTCGGCCGCACGCTGTATCACCTGCTCGGCATCGACGCCGACACCGTGGTGCAGACCCCCGCGAACCGCCCGGTGAAACTGATCGTGGAAGACGCCCCGATCATCAAGGAAGCGATTTCCTAATCGATTCGAGAGTGACGTCGCTCAGTTCTCTTCGCTGCTGGGCTTGAAGATGCGTCGAATGATATTCGTTGACAGGAGTGGCAAGTACCGAGTGACCATTAGCGGCTCCGATGCGGCCGGCTATACGTTCCTTGAGGAGCGATGCAGTGACGAGCCGCTCGAACAATGCTGGCTTCCCCAAACGCACCGAAGGTCAGCATCGCATTGTGCGACTTATGAAATCGTCCTCAAGGAAGCGCGTGGCCGTGTTGCTTGGTTCAAGGAAGCCGAGATGGCCCAACAGTCGCTCCAAAGTGATGATCCCGCCTCCGGCAAGCCCAAGGGTAAAACTAGGCGTCGAGTTCTTTCGGCCGCCACAGATCGACCAGGCGCGCGTGTGTCGTTTCGCTGAACTGCGACCAGTCCGACAGATCGACTTCCAGTCGGGCGAGTGCCGCGGTGGGGAGGGTTTCGGGGTGGCCGGTCAGTTGGGACAGGAACTCTTCCAGGCCGGGATTGTGTCCGATCAACAAGACGGTCGTCACGGCGGCATCGACCTGTCGCAGCGTAAGGGCGAACTCGGACGGCGGGCAGTGAAACAGCCCTTCCGAGTACGCCACCGGCGGCTGGATGCCCGTCTCCTCCAGGACCAGACGCAGCG
>JAYTIB010000355.1:0-1869 GCA_043732205.1 Schlesneria sp.
CCGTCCGAGGTGTTCGCCGACTACATCGGCGGCCTCTTCAAGTCGCTCACGGGACAGGATCTGCCCGCCGAAGCGTTTGCGGCGGGACTGACGGAATGACGGCCGTTTCGGTCCTGGGTCTGGGCGAACTGCTGTGGGACTGCTTTCCGGACCGGCGTCTGCCGGGGGGAGCACCGGCCAACGTCGCCTTTCACGCGCAGCAGTTGGGGCTCAGCGCCGCGACGGTCACGCGCGTCGGCTGTGATTCCCTCGGCGACGAGATCTGCGAGTTCCTGAAGTCGCAGGGATTGTGCCTCGACTTGGTCCAACGCGACCCGTTGCAGGGGACGGGGACAGTCACTGTTGAACCGGCCGCGACGGGGACGAAGTACACCTTCAAGCCCGATTCCGCCTGGGATTTTCTCGAAGCGACACCGTCGTTGCTGGCGGCCATGAGTTCGGCGAAGGCCGTCTGCTTTGGAACCCTCGCGCAACGTTGCCCCGTCAGCCGCGAGGCGATTCACACCTGCCTCGCAGCGACGTCAGCCGATTGCCTGATTGTCTATGACGTCAATCTGCGTCCGCCGTTTTACGAACGCGAATGGATCGAGCGATCACTGCGCCGCGCGCGGATCGTCAAGCTGAACGACGACGAAGTGCGCGTGCTCGCAGTGATGCTCGGTGCGGCCGAGTCCGACAACGCGGGCTTCGCGCAGTGGCTGATGAACCAGTACGACCTCGAACTGGTCTGCGTCACGCGCGGCGCCGACGGCTGTCTGGTCGTCTCCACGAACGAGATCGTCGATGTGCCTGGGGTGCCAGTCGCGGTCGTCGATACGGTCGGTGCCGGCGACGCCTTCACCGCGGCGCTGATTCAAAGCAGGCTGGAGCGCTGGCCGCTGCGCCGTTCGGCGGAATTCGCGAACAGGGTCGGTGCCCTCGTCGCCTGCTCGCGTGGAGCGATGCCCGTGCTCACAGACGTCCTCCCCGCCATCAGATCGCTTGCCGATCTCGATGTGTGATGCGGTCATGAGACTGCCTCACAACCACGGTTCGATTGCGACGCTGTTCGTAGCTGAATTCGCAAGAATTCAGCGAATCATCGGACCACGACCTGAGTTCTTGCGAACTCAGCTACGACGCCGTGAATCATCCGAGCCAACGAGTCCGCCCCTCAACGAGCCCACATCGAACGTCCGGCTTTGTCCCGTCGCCGCCGCATCGCTACCCTGTACCCCGTGTCCGTTGTCGGCGTTCCGTTCCGTCACCGCGTGAGGTTCCTCCCATGATGCGCCTGTCTGTCGTCTGCCTGCTGGTGTTGTCGAGTTCGATGGTGTCGGCGGCGGATTTTCCCGTCGACAAGACGCTCAACGAGACCGGGTTTGAAACGATCTTCGATGGCAAGTCCCTGAAGGGCTGGCATGTCAGTGCGCAGACGGGACACAGCGGTGCCAGCATGCATAAGAGCGGCGGCAAGTGGGTCATCCAAGAGGGGGCGATCGTCGGCAGCCAGGACATTCCCGGCAACGGTGGGATCATCCTGACTGACCGCCAGTTCGGCGACTTCGAAGTCATCGTCGAAATGAAGAACGACTACGGTCCCGACAGCGGCCTGTTCCTGCGCAGCAACGAAAAGGGTCAGGCGTACCAGTACATGGTCGACTACCACAACAACGGCAACCTGGCCGGCATCTACGGTGAGGGTCTGTCGGGCGGGATTCATCACCGCAACTTCGACTTCCTGGATGACGTCACCAAGATCCAGACGAAGCCGGCCCTCGTCGCTTGTCCGATCAAGCCGGAAGACTGGCCCGCCTTCTGGAAGCACGGCGAGTGGAACGAACTGCGGGCTCGGATCGAAAGCAATCCCCCCAAGATCACGACGTGGAT
>JAYTIB010000356.1:0-1869 GCA_043732205.1 Schlesneria sp.
GTGGCGTACTCGCGGAAGCACGCGATGCACTGCATCTTGCCGGTCCGGCGGCAGACTTGAATGCCGTCGGTGATGCACTGGTGCATCCCGTCCGAGTTATAGCCGTGGGACTCGGCGGTGTTCACCGCGAGGTTGTCATACGAACAAGCGGTCAACCACCACTTCGTCCGCTCGTAGTCCTCTTCGGGCAGGTTCGGTTGGAACTGCCGCGCACGGTCCTCGCTCTCCAACAGCGTGATCAGTTCGATCGCCATCTCGCGTCCGGTGGTCGGCTGCAACACGTTTCGCGAATCGTTCATCACGTGGAAGCTGGCGGTCATGTAGGGCATCAACTGCCGCTCGACGCGCGCCAGCCGCCGGGCTTCGTTGGCCACGCGCAACATCGTGCGGTAGTGACAACGCTCGCCCAACCCGGTGACCTGGTCGGCCAACTCCTGCAGCTTCGCGTCGATGTCTTCAAACTCGCCGTCCGACATGTTGTTTCCTCCGTTTCTCCGTGGTGAATGATTCAGTGTTTCATCGGATCGGCGCACCGTTATTTTTCGTAGCATGGACGCCTCGTCCGTGCGGCCCAATTTCACGGATCGTCACGTTTTGCCGCACGGACGAGGCGTCCGTGCTACGCCGTTTTTTATCGCTTCTGACCCCACAGCGCCTCGGCGATCCAGTCCAGGTCGTCCGATTGTTGTGACTGTGCCTCACCGGGGACGGCCGCTCCCGCCGAGTTGAGCGCCGAGACCACCAGCAGCCGCAGCACGCTGGCCAACGGTGTGCCGGGCCGCTGTTCGAGAACCCGTTTGACGAGCCGGTGGTTGCGGTTCAGCAGCACTTCGTTGCGGGCCGGTTCGTCCGCCTGGAAGTGCGAATCGATCAACCGCTGGAACCCGGCCGGAACGGTTCCCTGCCGCTTCAGTTCTTCATACGTTTTCTGCAATTCATGACGGTCGTTCAGGAACGCCATCACCGGTTGGTCGGTGCGAAACGTCGCGACCATCACCCGCGCTTCGGTCGACGACAGGAAGTCCTGCCACTCGGGCGACGCGTCCTCCATGTCCTGCACGCCGAGGATCTGCGATGCGAATCCGTCGGCGCTCGGGCTGGCGATCCGCAGATCGATCGACTCCCCCTTCGCGGCCGAGACGTCGCCCGTCATGGCGGCGAGCAGCGATTCCTCGAAGCTGCGCAGCGTCTGCACACAGGGGATCTCGTTCTGACCGAACAGTGAATTCACCCAGCGTTCCTGACGGCGGTCGGTGTTGTACCAGACGACCCGGTCCGCTTCAGTCTCGAACAACGGATCGGCCGCGCTGCGCGTCACGATCTCGTCACAGGTCAGCGGACCGGCCGATGTCGTGAAGCGGTACGTGTGACACAGCAAGTCGCGCAGCCGCCGGTCGGACAGCGCCGCGCCGGCCAGCGAATACCGGTGCCACGACAGCACCGCCTCCAGCCGCGCGGGATCGGTCCGCATCAGGCCCTCGAAGTGTTCGAACAGCATCCTTTCGAGATGCGCCCGCGCCGCTTCGAACTTCGCGTCACGCACGAGGTCTTCGCGACTCGCCGTGGGTGAACACTCGTTGAGCTCCAACACGCCGCGCAGGAACGACGCCCATTGCGGCAGCAACCCCTGAGTGTCGCGTGCGATCACCATGCGACGGATCGTCGTGGTGACGACCGGTTCCCCCGCGAAGCCCGGCGTCCGCTGCGGCGTCACATACAACGCGCCGGCGATCGACACCGGCTTCTCGACGCGGATCGGAATGACATCCAGCGGGGCCTCGTTGAACTTTTCCTCCAGAGCCAGCTCGACCGACTCGGGGTCCGGCGTCGCATCGAACCACGCGGCGTTGATGACGTTGGCCCGCTGAG
>JAYTIB010000357.1:0-5096 GCA_043732205.1 Schlesneria sp.
CCTTCGAAATAGCGGAACCGAATTCCGACGCGATCGGCATCGTCGTGAAACTCCCATTTGATGTCGTCGGCTTGCGCCGGTGAAACCGCGGCAACTGAAGACACCGTTCCGATCCAGCGCGGCTCGGCAAAGTCTGAGAGTCGCAGCTTCGAGGCTGGATTGAAGGTCGTGGCATTCTGGTGTTGGTCCTGCTTGGCCCGTTGCAGCCAGTGCCGCACTTCCCTTCGCGCATCCTGTTGGGAGACTCCTTCGAGATGAGTCAGGACGTAGGCCCACCCGGCCGCCTCCCAGAACCGTCCCATGCCGGCCAATGATGTGATGGTCCGTTGAATCAACTTGGTGTCGACATCATTGCGCAACACGTTCAGCAGGGATTCCAGATTCGCCAGGGATTCGCCGTGACGCACAAACTCCGCGGCCAGGTCCGACCGGTTCAATTGGTCGAGGCACCCGGCAATCTGCACGCTGGCCCCCAGATGATTCGGGGACTGTTTCAATGTTTCCAGAAAGCAGCGGACGGCCCCCTCGTTCTGTCCCGCGCGGCGGGCCTGCAATCCCTGAACGAACCAGACTTCCGGATGGTTCCGCGCCGCGGTCGGCAGGCTGCCGAGCCATTGCAAAAACTCCGCGGCATCACCCCGGTCGTGGATGATTCTTCCCAGCCGGCCCTGGGCTTCGCCAAGCTGCGGAGCGGCTCCGATGATTTCCCGCAGCAGGGCTTCGGATTCCGCCTGCCGGTTTTCAAAGAGCTCGCGCCGGGCCAGCGCCAGTTTGATCAACACCTCGGACGGATTGTCGCGCCGTGCGAGTTCCTCCTGCCGATCGTCCGCCCGATGGAATTTCTCGGGTGCCGCCAAGCCGAGCAACTCATCACCCCGGCATTTTCCGCGGCGAATCAGGAGGAAGAAATGGGGGATGGCCTCCCAGGACCGTCCGGCGATTTGCAGCACGTGACCCAGCCGCGAATTCGCCTCGATGTCATTCGCGTTGATTTCCAAAGCGCGGCGCAGGTGACGTTCTTCCTCGGTCAGCAGCCCCATGATTTCGCAGCGCCGGGCCATCCCCAGTTCCGCGAAGAACTCCCATCGGCCGCCATCGGCCGGCAACTTCCGATAGATGTCGATCGCCGGCTGGTTTTCGAAACGGACCGCGGCTGCTTCGGCAGCCAGGGCGATCCCCAGCGGCCCCGACGCCGGCCGGCTCATGTACTCGCGCGCCAGTTCATACGCACCGGCATGACGCGCCTCGAGCAGCGCGATGATCCGCTTCACCAAGCGTTGATCGCGCGTCGGAAAACATTCGGGCTGAACACAGACCGCGGCACCCGCCAGAACCAGCACCACCGCCAGCGCGACGAAGCCGCGTTCCACATTGGCGGAAAGCCGGGCCACTTCGTTCATGACGATGAACTCTCTAGACATTCGTGGAGCTCGGTGAGCAGACCCCAGATGACCAGGAGCATGCCCACCACGAGCAAGACCAGGCTGGCTGGAACAAGCACGGCGGAGGCGGACTCGTGGTTCGGAAACTGGACGAGTTGGGCGTGGGCGTATGCCTGTTCCGCCGCCAGCACGAACACCGACCCTGCGACAAGCTTCATGGATCGCGACCTTTCCTGGAAATGCAACGTTGTGCCGACGAAGAAGAGCAATGGATGCGGGCATCACACCACGATTCGTTGCGCCCCGCAATCATGCAATCGCGGCAATGAATGATGCACTCATGCACTCCCAACGACGTGCATTCGTTTAACCCGGAGCCAACGGCGACGGCGATGAATGCCAACGCTCCATTTGACATGCTGGTTGGGCGTGCGCCTCCCACTGCCGTCGCCGTTGGCTCCGGGTTAAACGATGCCGATGCGATTGTTCCGGTGACGTTGGCCGTCATATGCCGGAAAGCAGAAAACCCACCCCTGCGGTGGCAGGGGTGGGTTTGATCGGTTCACAGTGACACCGCGACGAAAGACAGTTCAGTCGTTCGTGACGCTGCCCAGTCCGGGTTCGTTCAGCAGGTTGGCCCGAGCCGCCAGAACGCGATCGCGTTCGGCGTAAATTTCGGCCAGGGCCTCGGGCTTGATTTTGACTTCCGACTGCCGATGCAGGCTGAAGCCGGTTCCGGCGGGAATCAAGTGGCCGAGGATGACGTTTTCCTTGAGACCGACCAGGTTGTCGATCTTGCCCGCGATCGCGGCTTCGGTCAGCACCTTGGTCGTTTCCTGGAAGCTGGCCGCCGAGATGAAGCTCTCGCTTTGCACGGCCGCCTTGGTGATCCCCAACAACTGGGTGCTGGCGGTCGCCGACCGCGCCTTCGCGGTCTTGACGGACTTGCCGCCCGACGCCTCGATCTCGCGGTTGACCTGTTCGACCGTCGTGGCGGTGACCACATCGTCCTCATGGAATTCCGAATCGCCGGGTTCGACGATCCGCACGCTGTCCTGCAACAGCCGGTTGATCCGGCGGAATTCGAACCGGTCGATCAGCACTCCCGGCAGCAGCGTCGTGTCACCGACTTCTTCGACCTTCACCTTGCGCAACATTTGCGACACAACGATTTCGATGTGCTTGTCGTCGATCGCCACGCGCTGCGAACGGTAAACCGTCTGGATCTCGTGCAGCAGGTACTGTTCGACCGCCTCTTCACCGCTGACGCGCAGGATGTCGTGCGGGACGAGCGGCCCGCGGACCAGCGCGTCACCGGCCCGGACCTGTTCTTTCGCGTGGGCCAGCAGCGCCTTACCGTGCGGAATGATGTGTTCCACTTCGGTGCCGTCGGTTCCCCGTACGATGATCACCCGCTTGCCGCGCTTGCGCTCGGCGACCAGTTCGACTTCGCCGTCGATCTCGGCGATGACCGCCGGTTCCTTCGGCTTTCTGGCTTCGAACAGTTCGGTGACACGCGGCAGACCGCCGGTGATGTCCTGGGTTCCGGTCGACTCGCGGGGATTCTTCGCCAGGACCGTGCCCGCCGTGATCACCGTTCCCTCGACGACTTCGATGCTGGCCCGTTCGGGGACGTAGTAGAAGTCGAGGATCTTGCCGGTGGAATCTTCGAGGATGACCTGGGGATGCAGATCCCCCTTGTGCTCGATGACCGTGCGGCGCATGTTGCCGTTCGGATCGACTTCCGATCGAATCGATTGCCCCTCGACCAGATCTTCAAACCGGACGCGGCCGCCGACTTCGCACAGGATCGGCACCGAGTGCGGATCCCAAGTGCAAACCACCTGACCGGCCTCGATCAGGTCGTTCTCCGCGACAGCCAGAACAGCACCGTTGGGAATGGTGTACCGCTCCAATTCGCGTTCCTTGGGGTCGAGGATGGTGACTTCGCCGTTGCGGCCGAGCACCACGCACGCACCCTCGGAGTTCACCACGCTGCGGATGCGTGAGAGCTTGACGCGACCCGCGCGCCGCGCCTTGATCTCGCTCTCTTCGACTTCCAGCGACGCCGCACCACCGATGTGGAATGTGCGCATCGTCAACTGGGTGCCCGGTTCGCCGATGCTCTGTGCCGCGATGATGCCGGCGGCCAGACCCTCTTCGACCAACGCACCGGTCGACAGATCCATTCCGTAGCACAACCGGCAAATCCCCAGGTCGGCTTCGCAAGTCATCGGGCTGCGGACCTGGATCTTCTCCAGCCCCATCGCTTCGATCTTGCGTGCCGTCTCGACCGTGATCATTTCGTTTTCACGAACGATGATCTCGTCGGTGATCGGGTTCACGATGTTCTGGCGGCTGACGCGCCCGCGGATGGCGTCCGCCAGGCTGACTTCCACCTTCTCACCGCGGAAGACGACGCCGCGGGTGATCCCCTTGGTGGTGTTGCAATCGTGCGTCGTGATCACGTTGTTCTGGCAGATGTCCGCCAGCTTGCGGGTCAGGTAACCGCTGTCGGCCGTTTTCAGCGCGGTGTCGGCCAGACCCTTGCGGGCACCGTGGGTCGAACTGAAGTATTCGAGGACCGTCAGGCCTTCACGGAAGTTCGCCTTGATCGGCGTTTCAATGATTTCGCCGCTGGGCTTGGCCATCAAACCGCGCATTCCGGCGAGCTGCCGGATCTGCTCCTGTCCACCACGGGCACCGGAATCCGCCATCAGGAAGATCGGGTTGACATACGCCCCGTCGTCGCGGACGTCGTTCTTGAACGCTTCCATCATGGCACCGCGGATTTCTTCGCTGGCGTGCGTCCATGTGTCCAAGACCTTGGTGTACCGCTCCTGCGCGGTGATGATCCCCTTCTCGTACATCTTCTGCCATTTCAACACGGCCGCTTCCGCGTCCAACAGAACCTTTTCCTTGTTGTCGGGCGTCTTCAAGTCGCTGGTGGCGAACGACAGGCCGCTGCGTGTCGATTCGCGGAACCCACATTCTTTCATCTTGTCCAACAGGCGGATCGTGTACCGCCGGCCCAATTCCAGATAGCAATCGGAAATGACGTTCGCCAAGTCCTTGCTCTTCATGGACTGGTTGTAGAACGCCATCTTCGCGGGCAGGAAGTCATTGAAGATCACGCGACCGACACTGGTTTCCAGCAGTCCGCCCGAGGTGAACCCTTCGGCCCCGTCGCCCTTGACCCGCTTGCCCTTCGGCAATCGCACGTGGATCGTGGTATGCAGCGCCACCTTGTCCTGGGAAAACGCGGTGTGAACCTCTTGCAGGGAGGCGAACTTCATCCCATGTCCCGGCCGGCCCGTCTTCTTCAGGGTGACGTAGTAGCAACCCATCACGATGTCCTGCGAGGGACTGATGATCGGCGCGCCGTTGGCCGGGCTGAAGATGTTGTTGGTCGACATCATCAGCGTCGTGGCTTCGACCTGTGCCTCGATCGAGAGCGGCAGATGAACCGCCATCTGATCGCCGTCGAAGTCCGCATTAAAGCCCTTGCAAACGAGCGGATGGATTCGGATGGCGTTGCCTTCCACCAGAATCGGCTCGAACGCCTGGATCCCCATGCGGTGCAGCGTGGGTGCCCGGTTCAGCAGCACGGGATGGTTGGTGATGACCTCTTCGAGGATGTCCCACACCTCTTCGTCGCGCCGTTCGAGCATTCGCTTGGCGCTCTTGATCGTGTCGGCGTGGCCGAGTTCCTTC
>JAYTIB010000358.1:0-5090 GCA_043732205.1 Schlesneria sp.
GGTTCCAAATCGGGTGTAGCGGAACTCGCAAGAGTTCCGAACTGAAGTCTTGCGACTTCAGCTACTTTGTGACGCTACACCAGCCTGTAACCGCTCTAGGCAGTCCGCAGGAAAGCAGCGACCAATGACGTCGGACGGATTTCCAATCCGTCCGTCCACGCGGGACGGATTGGAATCCGTCCGACGGGTAGATCATCCCCTACCGACTGCCTACGAAGCCTGTGGGTCGACTCACGACCCTTTGTTGACGGACGGGGCTTCGCCAAGAGGCAGGCCGAGTGCGGTTTCAGTGGTCTCGGCGATCACGCAGAGGCGGCCGACGCTTCGGGCGCTGACCTTGAGTCCCTCGTTGGCGGCGTAGCTGAGTGCTCCGTCGACGGCACCCGGATAATCCGGCGGCGGCAACGTTTGAATCAGGTACTTGCTGACGGTGATCCCCTCTTCGACGTGATCGAACGGGTACAGAACCGACTGCAATGTCTCCCGCACCGAATCCAGGACGGCGGCTCCCTGCACTGTCGCCTCGACGAGGCAGCGCAGCAGTTTCTCGTTCGACTCGCGGCCTTCCAGTTCCTTCACCACGGAAGGCGCAGCCCGGCCTCCGAGCGGAACCAAAGGATTTAGACAGAAACATTGGGGACAGGAAAATGACTCCCCATCCCGGTCATCGTCGCCTTCAGTCATGTTTCTGTCCGCAATGTTTCTGTCTTAATTCTTTCGTTCCGGCCGTAGGCCAAGCGGGGTGTTCCGTGGTCGGGATGAATGATCCGAACTGAATCGGCGGATTGGCGCGACCGACGAAAAAACGGGGCCGTGTCGGCATCGGTGACACGGCCCCGCTGGCGGGCGCTGCAATTCAGAAACACGTCCCGACATCACGCCGGGCAGGGACTCGCTCGCACGGACTGAGTTTAGAAAGTGCCCACGACTTCCTGGCCGTCAATCGAGGCGAGGTTGTAATACAGGTTGATGTCGATGTTTTCAGACAGGAACCGCACGGTGCCATCTCCCATCAGGAAGTGCGCCCCGCCGACGTGCTGGCTGGCGAACGAGTAATTGTTGGGCCAGTCGGTGAATGTGATCGCCGTGTTCTTCTGGTAGTAATTCAAGGGGACGCTGCACGTCGCGGTGGTGTGATTGAACCACCACCAGGCGCTGTGGGAACACCGCCCCGGCAACGATTCACCGACCATCAGCGTGTTGCTCGTGCCATCGGTGATGTCTTTCATGCGGGTGATCCGCGGGCCTGCCGCGCCGTTGTCGTTTCGGCACAGCCAGCCATTTCCATTGTTCAGACCGTCGGCGTTGCCGGCAAAGCGACCGGTCGGATGAGTGTGCGTGAATGTCCCCCACGCCCAGTTGTTGCCGGCCACCGCCTTGTAGCCCGTCACCCCATAAGCGATCCCGCCGTTGAGATTGGTCAGGTTGGTCAGACGGCCGCCTTTATTTGTCGCGTCGGACGGACAGAGGAACAGCGGCATCGCTTTCAAAGTCAGGGGCTGATTTACCGCCGCCGACCAGACTTGATTCGGATCGGCGGAGTTGAACAGGTTGGCCTGGTCGATGAAGGGGAGGATTCCGACCAGCCAGGACATTGATTTCGATGAGGTTTCGTTCCAACCGCCGTTGGATTGGTAGCTGATCGGAAAAATGTTGGAGGTGTCGTGGTAATTGTGGAGCGCCAGGCCGATCTGCTTAATTTGGTTCTTGCACTGCGTGCGCCGTGCGGCCTCGCGGGCCTGCTGCACCGCGGGCAGCAGCAGGGCGATCAGAACGGCGATGATCGCGATCACCACCAGCAACTCAATCAATGTGAATCCGGGACGACGACGCATGGTTTTCCTCCAAAAAGAACGAACTGACGGAGAACGGACGAATCGCGAGAACGGATGGACTCATCCGTCTCACATATTTGGGGCCGATGAACGGCGGGGAAATTGAGTTTGAAGAATTCAATGTCATGATCGCCAATCGACTGTCGTGGCTCACCCACGGAATCACGAACCGAAGGACCGGCCTGCCGGGCTCCGATATCCTCAGTCTTTCAACTCCAGCTTCAAGTCCTTGATGCCCGTATTTGCGATCTCGACGACGAGATCCGTATTGGCCTGGCTCAAGTACTTCTTGGGCAGCGTCGACTTGCTGGTGAATTCGAACGCCCGGCCATCACTGGGCGGCACGGCGGCTTCCTGCTTGGAGGCCACGGTGACCCGGTGCTTGCCGGGAACACCGCCGGACTGGCCATTGGTCTTGATCTGGAAGGCCCCTCTGGCGTCGGTCTTGCCAATCCCGACGGGGCCATTTTCCGGGTAGAAGACCAAGTCGGCGTCAGGGACGGGGGCGTCCTTGTATTTGACGACACCCGCGACGGGGACCACCTTCAATTGATCGGCACCGCCGCCGCAGCCCAAAACACCCGCCAGACACGAGGCGCAAAGCACAAGGTGGAATCTCATCGCAAGGAAGCTCCCGTGGATATTGTGACGCTTGGAAAACAATGACTCGGGCAAGCTGCCGCCCGAATTCGAGAAGTGCGACAGAATCGATTTCAACGAATGGCGCCGATCGGCGGCTGTTGATTGGACGGTCAGGATTCTGCCGTCACGAATAGTGCCAGTCAACTGCCAATGATTGAAGTGTCCTTCAATCTTTCCATTCACTTCCAATAGGACCGGTCCAGCGTGCGGTAGTTGATGGCTTCGCTGAGGTGGTTTGAGTTGATGTTTTCGCTGTGTTCCAGGTCGGCGATCGTGCGGCTGATGCGCAGGATCTTGTCGTGGGCGCGGGCGGAGAGGGCCATTTCTTCCATCGCCGCTTTCAACAGCGATTCGGCGTCCGATTCCAGCTTGCAGAACTTGCGGATCTGCGACGGGGCCATGCGGCCGTTGAGTCTCAACGAGCTCTTGCCGAAGCGGCGGTGTTGCATTTCCCGCGCGGCCAGGACATTGGCCCGCATTGTTTCACTGGTGGTCCCGATCGTCTGGTCGGAGAGTTGGCGAAAGGGAACCGGCGGGACTTCGATGTGAATGTCCAAGCGATCCAGCAGCGGACCGCTGATCCGCGCGGTGTAGCGTTCGACCTGCATCGGATTGCATTTGCACTGCCGCCGCGGGTCGCCCCGATAGCCGCAGGGACAGGGATTCATCGCCGCCACGAGCATGAAGTTCGCCGGAAACGTCAGGCTGCCCATCGCACGGCTGATCGTCACCACGCCGTCCTCCAGCGGTTGACGCAGCACTTCCAGCGTGCGGCGGTTGAACTCGGGCAACTCGTCCAGAAACAAGACGCCGTTGTGTGCCAGGCTGATTTCACCGGGAGCCGGAATGCTGCCGCCCCCCACCAGCCCCGCTTCGCTGATCGTGTGGTGCGGCGAACGAAACGGGCGTTGCAGCAGCAGCGGCTGGCCGGGATCGAGCCGCCCGACGGCGCTCCAGATGCGCGTCGTCTGCAGGCTCTCTTCCAAAGCCAATTCCGGCATGATGGTTCCCAGGCGCGCGGCCAGCAGCGTCTTGCCGGTCCCCGGCGAACCGATCATCAGCAGGTGATGCGCACCGGCCGCGGCGACCGTCACCGCGCGCTTGGCCGATTCCTGTCCCTTTACGTCTCCATAGTCAATCTGATAGTGGCCGAATTCAGCGACCGCGTCCGTCCAACTGAATGGATGCGCGGGGATTTCCAGTTGGCCGCTGAAGAACCCGACCGCTTCGGTCAACGAGGCGACGGGGATGACGTCGATCCCTTCGACCACGGCGGCCTCGCGCGCGTTGGCGGCCGGCACGACCAGCCCCCGCATGCCCAGTTCCTTCGCCTTCAGGGCCATCGACAGCGTCCCCTTGGCCGGCCGAATCGAACCGTCGAGTGCCAGTTCGCCCACCGCCGAAAACTTGCCCAGCAGGTCCGACACCAACTGGCCGCTGGCCACCAGCAGTCCCAACGCGATGGACAAGTCGACCGACGCCGCCTCTTTCGGCAGATCGGCCGGTGACAGGTTGATGACGATCCGGTCGATCGGCCGGACGTAGCCGCTGTTGACGAGTGCCCGTTCGATGCGGTGCGTGCTTTCGCGGACGGCCGCTTCGGCGAGTCCGACGAGGATCGTCTTGGGCATCGCCCCCGGCGAAATGTCGACCTCGACATCCACCGGAGCCGCGTCAATCCCGAGCAGCGAATACGTCGTCAGCTTGGCGAGCATGTGGGGAACGCGCGTCTGAAGGGAGATTCGAAGTCATCCCGATGGGCGAATAGTGTGATGACTAGTCGACATCGGGGATTCATTCTGAGAGTGAGGGATGGGGATGGCAAGGGTGAGGCGCAAGGCGGGATGCGTGGACGATACCGCACGCGGCCTGATGCGAGACGTTTAGCCGCTACGCCAACGGCGTGCGAGCGATCAACGGTTCGCCTCCGCGTCCGCTCCCACGCCGTTGGCGTTGGGGCTAAACGTGGAAACGTCTTCTTCCTGCCCACGCGAAGTATTAACCGAGCCGGACAACGCGGCGAAACCCGCTGCCGCCATTCCGTTTCGGGGAGCGCGTCGCCGCGGTATCCTGCCCGCCGGAATGAATTGCCAATCACCGTGAGTCCCGCCGGGATACGAGGAAGCCAGACGATGCGCGTTGTGACGTTGGGTGAAGTGATGATCCGCATGATGCCGCCGGGCTGGGGTCGGCTGACGCAGTCGCTGCCGGGAGTGCTCGAGGCGACGTTCGGTGGGGCCGAGGTCAACGTGGCGGTGTCGATCGCCGCGCAGGGAGGGTCCGCCACCTACTGTTCCGCGCTGCCCGACAACCCGATCACCACCGCGTTTGCCGGGGAATTGCGCAAGTACGGCGTCGATGACAATCTGCTGATTCGCTGCCACGAAGGCCGGTTCGGGATCTACTTCGTTGAAAACGGAGCCAACCAGCGCGGCGGGACTGTCACGTATGACCGCGCCGGTTCGACGATCTCAGTCGTTCCCCCGGACCGCTACCCGTGGGATGAAGTCTTCGACGGCGCGACTTGGTTTCACATCACGGGGATCACGCCGTCGATCAGCCAGACGGCCGCCGATGTCGCCAGGGTCTCGATTGAAGAGGCCGCGCGGCGCG
>JAYTIB010000359.1:0-5082 GCA_043732205.1 Schlesneria sp.
GACGGTCTGGTTGTCCTCCAACAGCGTCGCCGACTTCGCCTCCAACTCATCGCGGCCGATCTGTCCCGGTGCGGACGGCTTGTATTCGGGCGAGCCGTAGGCGGCGGACCATTTGTAGTTCCAGGCTTCGAGCTGATAGTTGGCGGGGTCTTCGGCCGCGTCGCGGTTCAATTGGCGGGTGAACGTGAGAGCGACGCCGTTGCCGTACGTCTTCATCGCGATGGGGACGTCGATCGGTTGACCCGTGAAGCGGACGCGCTGGAAGCAGCCGTCGTGAACGGCGCTGGTGGTCCAGCCCTTCAGGCCGGTCACATAAAGCTGGCCGTCGTGCGGGTTCATCCGCGCCCGATGAATGCCCGAGTTGAACCGCAGCGGCAGCTCGAGGGAACCGCCGTTGGGAGGGGCAAGGGGCGAGGGCTGAGGGGTGAGGGGCGGAGAAGAGTTCGACGTTGGCCCATGGCGCGAATCCTTGTCTGTCCCTTGCCCCTCAGCCCTCGCCCCTTGCCCCTCTCGCAGCACGAGCCTCAGCCGGCATTGTCCATACGACATGTGCAGCAACTGGTTCGACAGCGGTCCCCAGCGGTCGCTGGTCGTCCAGACCTGTCCGCCGGAACTGTTGTCGGCCAGGCGCGGGAACCAGCAAATGGGACGGATGAAATCGGTCGGCGGGGTGGCTTGATGGTGCGACATCATGCCGCCATAGAATCCTCCTTCGCGAACGAGGAACACGGCCGACGCGGGCGTCCATTCCCCCTCCTGCGGCGCGACGGTGATCTCGTCGTTGGGCCCGATGCCGATGCCGTTCGAGTTGCGGAAGCCGGTCGCGAAGACATCGAGCTTCGAACCGTCCATGGAGACCCGCAGCAGACTGCCGTCATGCGGCGTCTGTGAATTGCAGTTCCCCTTGACGTAGTAGAAGTTCCCCGCGCGGTCGGTTTCCAGGCAGGTGACATACTCGTGCCCATTCAATGTGACGTGCGCGTCGTTGTTGAAGTTCTCGTAGAAATCCGCCTCGCCGTCGCCGTTGAGATCGTGCAACCGGGTGATCTGGTCGCGGCCGACGACGAAGAGTTGGCTGAGGGGCGCGGGCTGAGGGACGAGGGACGGAGTTGAACCGCCTTCTTTCCGTCCCTCGCCCCTCAGCCCTTGCCCCTCAACCCGAATTTTCAATCCCAGCGGCTGGAACAGCCCGGTGGCGAACCGTCGCCAGGTGATTCGTTTCAGCGTTTCATCAATGCCGTCGACCAGCCAGACATCGCCGTGCAGCGTGCAGACAGCGGCGCGGCCGTCGGAGAGGAAGTCGTGTCCGCCGCAGAAAAACAGGGCGTGGAAGGGATTCGTGAAGGGGAGAGTGATCGTGTCGACGACGTAGGGAAGGGTGAGGGGAGAGGGAGGGGCGAGGGGTGAGGGCTGAGGGGCGAGGGACGGAGCAGGCGATGAGTCCTCTTGTTTCTGTCCCTTGCCCCTCAGCCCTTGGCCCTCAGCCATTCGTCCCTCAGCCAACTCGCCTTTCGTGACGAGCGGTTCTCCCCACAGCGTCGGGCCGGGTTGAGTCAGCTTGAGCAGATCCTCCGGCACGGGCGAAGCGGCGACGAATTGATCGAAGGCCGCTTCGTTCGTGTCGGCGGAGGCGACCAGCAGTTTGATCGCGACCGGCTTGTCGTGCGGCGCGATGACGAGGACTCGACCACTCCCCGGCTGGTCGATCAACGTCGCGGATTCGGAACGCGCGTGCAGTCGCACTTTCGCTTTGGCATCGGCGATGATCATCCGCAGCGGCACCGTTGTCGGACTGACGAGGATCGTTCGCGTGATCGCGGTGATGCCGGGCGCAGACTCCAACCACGGGGATTCGAGGATCGTGGAATCGCCCAGGGGCGAGGGCTGAGGGCCAAGGGACGGAAGGGGCGATGATTTGTGATTCTGTCCCTCGTCCCTTGCCCCTTGTCCCGCGCCCTTCGGACCCACCGTGTACTTGAGAACGACGCGCTGACCGTGCCGATACAGGCCCTTGTAATGAGCCATCTCTTTCGGCAACGGGCCGTAGGGATGGGCCTCGCGGAAATTCGTGAACTGCTCCGTCAGTGAGACGCCGGGAAAGCGCGGTGTCGCGAACGTCGCGTCGCCGTCGATCTTCGGCGGCACGATGATGCCGAACCGCGCGGCGTCGAACTTCAGAAAGCCGTTCCAGCCGGCGGAGGCTCGCAGCAGTTCGGTGTCGTAACAGATCGAGGCTTCGCGCTTCGCGCCGAGGCGCACGACGATTCCCTTGGAAACGGGACCACCCGCGCCAGTGATCGACCCGCTGAAAAACGGGCCGCTGTCGACGTTGCCGAAGCGGTCGTCGTGCGAATCGGATTCGGTCCAGCGAAACCCCACGGCCTCCTCGCCCCAGTGACCTTCGATCTTGCCGGACTTGGACACGGCCTTTGCGGGATCAGGACGAACGACTGCCGCGCCGAGCATCGCTGTGTTCTTCTTCGGCGATGCATCGTCGAACCGCTTCTGTTCGACCAGCTCGTCCAAGTGCCACAAGGCGACGGTCGTGTCGTCGGCCTCGAACGGCTTGTCAGGAGCGGCGGTGATTGCTCGCACGCCCTTTGAAATCCGGACCTCATCCACCAGACCCGTGCAGCCGATGACGCGGTCCACCAGGCTGGCCAGCGCGAGTCCGCCCGGCCCGGTCGCCTTGTCCGATCGCTTGTGCGGTTGATCCGCGACTTGTTTGCCATCGACGTACAATCGAACGCGTTCCAGTTCGAGAACCATCGCCACGTGATGCCATTGGCTGTCGCAAATCATCGCGGTCGAGTGACAGTGATCGGGCGCGAAGCCGGGCAGGTAGGCGGTGAAGTGGCCGCTCCCCGCGATCGAGAACATTTCCCAATGAGTGCCCGACGACTTCTGCTCGTTGGCGACGAGGATGTTGTACGTGGACTTGTCCGCCAGCTTGGTCCAGCATTCGACGGTGATCGGGAACTGCCGGAATTCCTCGCGGCCCGTGACGAACGCGCCACCGGCCCGGCCATCCAGCGCTTGCCCGAACTTCCCCGCGACCAGCGGCTTTGCTTTGTCCCCTCGCCCCGGCTCTGCGGGGAGAGGGTTAGGGTGAGGGGTGTCTTTCTGATTTGACACTGCCGTCGCCGATGAACCCCTCACCCCCGGCCCCTCTCCCCGCAGAGCCGGGGCGAGGGGAGCTGGCACCGGAGTCCGCATCTTGGGCTTCGGGCCGGGTTCCTTTCCGTCGACTTGAGGCAGCAGCCAATCGAGACCATCCAGGTTGTCGTGCAGCCGCTCTTCCGCGTCGTCCTGCGTGTGTCCGAGAATGCCGATCGGACCGGTGTATCCACTGTCGCGAATAACCTTGAGCAGTTTCAGATCCAAGTCGCCCTCGCCCAATTGCAGGATCTTCTGTCCCTTGCGATCACCCTCCTTGACCATGCCGTTCAGATTGAGACACAGCAGGTGCGGCTTCATCTTTTGCAGCAACTCGGGGAAGCGGTCGAGATGATCGTGGCCGTGATGCAGGTTGTAGACGATGCCGACATTATCGAGCTTCAACTCTTGAATGATCGCGATTTGATTCTCGGGCTCGCCGAACCAGCCGCCGTGGTTGTAGAGCGCCACCTTGCAACCAACCTTGACGGCCGCTTCGGCGATGGTGCGGATGCGCGCCGCCTCGGCCACGACGCGGGCGCGCTGATCCGCCTCATCCTTCGCCGGGCCACCGCCACCGGTGACCCACAACTGCGGCGTCACCTTGTGCTTGGCGAACACCGCCAGAGTCATCTTCGCTTCATCGTTCAACGACGTCGGGAACCACCACGCGGACAACTCCACGTGATGCCGCTTCAACGCTTCGATCTCGGCATCGAAGGTCGGGATGTGTTCCGCGCGGTAGTCGTAGGCGAACTGGGTGAACCCCAGTTTCTCCAGCATGGCCGCCCGCTCTTCCGGCCCGCGTTTCTTCGAGTCGAACGGAACGATGCACCAGGCGACCAGGTTCTTCCGCGCGAACAAACCATTGGCGACCGGTTCGGCGGCGGTGGTCAGTGGCTGCGTCGAACCGGCCATTATCACGACGAGACAGATCGTTCCGGCGAGCAATCGTGGCGACATCAAGGCGATCTCCAAGTCAGGGTGCGTGAGTCCGGTGAGTCCGGCAGATGCCTTCAGGACCGGGAACCGGACACGGGCGAAGCATGAGTGTAGCGAACGAGTCGCAAAGTCGTAGCACCGGCGGCACGCCGGTGATTTCCGCGGAAAGCACGAGCCGTCGAGCCGCCTGGAACCCGTGCGTTTGTTGCGTCCAAGAGTGGCCGACGGGACTCCATACTTCTAACGATTCGTTTCTCCGCCGGGCGCGAAGATTTTGGACTGAGTGACGTGCGTGACTGGGCCATTCGCTGTTCGTTACTCCGAAGGAGTTGCGTCTCACAGCCCAGGGTTGCCGCGCTTCGCGGCTACCCTGGGGAGATTCGGATTGAGAGGCATCTACCCCAACGGGGTTGCGTCATGCGACAAGCCTGACGCAACCCCGTTGGGGTAGAAATCTTGTTTGCGCCCTGACCCGGGGTAGCTCGCTCCGCTCGCAACCCCGGGCTATGAGACGCAACTCCTTCGGAGTAAAGACAGGCCGTGTTCATGGCCAACGAGCGACGACAACGTGATTCGATTTGAGTTGCGGGGCAGGCTCGCACCATGATCTTTCTGCCTCTCTCTTTCTGTCTCCCTCTTCCCGCAACGGCAAGGCGGGGAGACAGAAAGAGAGAGGCAGAAAGATGAAGATCGTTGAAGACCCGGCGAATGCACGGCAGCAAGGGATGCACTGCCGCCGTCTCTGCGTTGTTCTACTGCTCGCGGGCATGACTGAGATGTTTTCGTTTAACCGCGTGGGCATCGCCCCGCGTGTTTTGAGCGTGAATCACCGCTCACGCGCGGGGCCCACGCGGTTAAACGACTCGCCTTGGATACGCGGTGTCCACTGACCGGCAGGTATGGCCGCTGTGTGGACGGAATTCTTGGATTGTGAATGTTTCAGGCGTTCGCGACCGATTGTCAAACTATGCGGTTTTGCGCGGT
>JAYTIB010000360.1:0-5073 GCA_043732205.1 Schlesneria sp.
TTCGCCGCCGATCTCGGTCTGGTCAAACCCGAACTGGTGGAAGACCTGATTCAGTCGTGCGACCGAATGGCTGCAGCGCTCTACTCGTACCGCCGGTCACTGGCCGAATAATCGGCAGGACCGGCACCGTCCCGAGTGCCGGTTTGACTCAGCCCGGACTCCGCCCTATCATCCTTCGCACCTCAAGGCCGTGGCCGCCAGCGGCCGATTCTGGTGAAAGAACAAAATGATCCGCCCCCTCAACACTCGGTTGTCTCCCCGCACTCCCAATGCCCCGAGCATTCGGATTGAGGTCGTGATTATTAGCGGAGTCCATTAGCGGTCTCGGGTGGCACAGTTATGAACCATGACAAGCCCTCAGGTCGCTCCTGAGGGCTTTTTTTGTAGCGGTTGGCTGTTAGCGGTGAGCTTTTAGCCAGAGAAACCGCTGTCCGTCTTGTTTCGTGTTGTCTTGTCCTGCTAACCGCTAAAAGCTCTCCCATGTCCCGCATCCAGATCTACGACACGACCCTCCGCGACGGCAGTCAGGGGGAGGGCGTCAACTTCTCGCTCCAGGACAAGCTGCTGATCACTCAGAAGCTGGATGACATCGGCATCGACTTCATTGAAGGGGGATATCCGCTCTCCAATCCGAAGGACGCCGAGTACTTCGCCCAGGTGCGCGATTTGCCGCTGAAGCAGGCGAAGATCTGCGCGTTCGGCATGACGCGCCGCAAGGGCTGTGCGCCCGAAGACGACATCGGCATGTGTGCCCTTCGCGATGCCGGAGCGCCGATCGTAACGATCGTCGGCAAGACCTGGGACTTGCACGTCTTCGAAGTCCTGCACATCGACGAAGCCGAGAACCTGGCGATGATCCGCGATTCGGTCGGATACCTGCACGCTGAAGGGCGGGAGATCTTCTACGACGCCGAACACTTCTTCGACGGTTTCCGGGCCAACCCGGAATTCGCCCTGAAAACCGTGCTCGCGGCGCAGGAGGCCGGCGCGAGCACCATCATCCTGTGCGACACCAACGGCGGCCGGTTGCCGGAAGACATCGCCGCGGCCGTGGATGCCGTCCGCAAAGAGCTGAAGGTTCCCGTCGGCATCCACGTTCACAACGACGGGGAACTCGCGGTCGCGAATTCGTTGACGGCCGTCGACCACGGTGCCATCCAGGTCCAGGGAACGATCAACGGCATCGGCGAACGGTGCGGCAACGCGGACCTGATCAGCGTGATCGGCAATCTCGCGCTGAAGAAGGGATATGACGTCCTCAAGCCGGGCGGGTTGATGCATCTGACCGAGTTGTCTCGGTACGTCTACGAGATCGCCAACATGAACTTTCGGAACGGCCAGGCGTTCGTCGGCACCAGCGCCTTCGCCCACAAGGGAGGCATGCACGTCCACGCCGTCAACCGGATCTCGGCCAGCTACGAACACATCCCGCCGGAATCGGTCGGGAACCAGCGCCGCGTGCTCGTGAGCGAACTGTCGGGCCGGTCGAACATCATCGCCAAGACGACCAAGTTCCAGATCAACCACGACAACGCGCTGATGACCAAGATCCTCGAACGGGTCCAGGACTTGGAAAACGAGGGCTACCAGTTCGAGGCCGCCGAAGCCTCGTTCGATCTGCTCGTCCGCAAGGAAGCCGGAGCCTACACGCCGAAGTTTGAGCGACTGCACTACCGCGTCAACGTCGAGACGTCGGCAGGTCAGGGGACCATCACCGAAGCCTCGATCAAGCTGAGCGTGAATTCCCATGCAGAGCATGTCGTCGCCGAAGGGGACGGACCGGTCAACGCCCTCGACAACGCCCTGCGCAAGGCCCTCGCCACGACCTACCCGAGCCTCGCGGAAATGCAGCTTGTCGATTACAAGGTGCGGGTCATCAACTCCGCCGAAGGAACCGCCGCCCGCGTCCGCGTCGTCATCGAAAGCCGCGACAAGACGGACGTCTGGAGCACCGTCGGCGTCTCTGAAAACGTGATCGAAGCCAGTTGGCTGGCCCTCGTCGACAGTGTCGAATACAAGCTGTACAAGGACGCGGAAGCGACCACTTGATCCGCGTCGAATGGACCGCCTTTGGTTAGGAGTCAGGCCATGAGTGTCGGAGTTCTGGAAGACCTGCTGGACGGCATCGGCCCCGGAGTGTCACCGCTGACCGTCGAGCAGTACCACCAGATGATTGCCGCCGGGATCGTGCATGAAGACGAGCCCCTGGAATTGATCGATGGCATTCTGGTCCGACGTGATCGTGCAGACGGAAAGGGCGAAGACATGCCTCAGGGAGAACGACATTCGGGCGTGCTGGGCCAACTGACGGAACTTCTCACCATCGCCTGCGTGCCTGCGGGTTGCCACCCGCGGATTCAACTCCCGCTGCCGCTCCCGCCCATTGATGAACCCGAACCCGACGTCTGCATCGTCAAGGGGCGTGCTCGCGAATACATTGGTCGCTTCCCCGATCGAACCGACGTGATCGCCGTGATCGAGGTCGCCGACAGTTCGCTGCTCTACGATCGCCGCACCAAACAGCGGCTCTACGCGGCAGCGGCCATGCCCGAGTACTGGATCGTCAATTTGCAGACCAATGTCGTCGAAGTCCATCGCACGCCACTTCCCGCCGAACAACGCTACGCCGACCGAGTGGAATATAAGTCCGGTGAGTCCATTGATCTAAGGCTGAACGACTCCGCCACCATCCGCATCGCCGTGGAGGACATCCTGTGAAAATGATCGAGCTAACCGCGGACGTCGGAGAAGACCGGCATCTCGTCTTGGATTTGCCTCGTGACACACCGGTTGGTTCGCATCGCGTCGTCGTCTCGTCGATGACTCGACGGCGGCGAGCGACGCGCCTGTCGCGCCCTACGCGCCCGGTGATCCGCTTCCGCCCGGCCTGGCTTGGGAAGGGAATGTCCTCGTGTTCACCGGCACCTTGGAGCCGGGAACCACGTTCGACTGGGACCGCTGCGTCGAGCAGGACAGGCATCAACGGATGGAACAGATTTGGGGAGGTCCGTTGCCGTGCGAGTAATGTTCGACGCGTCGGTCCTTGTTCCCTGCCTCGCACAAAACCATTGGAGCCATGATGATGACCTCGATCGAACTCACTCAAGAGAACGAACAATTCGTGGAGGAAGCCCTTGCGCAGGGGCAATACCGTTCGCCGGACGAACTGTTGAACGAAGCCCTCTCGCAACTTCGCGAGTACCGCGAACTCATGACTCACATCGAAGAGGGAACTCAGCAGCTTCGCGACGGGCTCTACATCGAAGTCGACGAAGCCGGCTTGCGAGCCTTCTTCGATGACGTGAAGTCGCGTGGCCGTGCTCGCGCCGAAGCCCGAAAGAACGCGCCATGAGCCGCTTTCGGCTGACCGAACATGCTCAAAGCGACCTGCGTCAGATTTGGGAGTACATCGGTATCGAGAAGGACAATCCCAAGGCGGCCGACCGCCTGATGGAGAAGTTCTTCCAACAGATGTCGCTCTTGGGGACGCAGCCGCGAATCGGTCAGTTGCGGGACGAATGGAGTCCCGACTTGCGCATCTTTCCCGTCGGCAACTACGTCATCCTGTACTATCCCGGCGACGACGGAATCGAAGTGATCGGAGTTGTCTACGGACGCCGCGATCTTCCTGCGCTGTTCCAACGAGGTCGCCGTCGTCCTGACTCCTGACCCGCCCGCAAACTTGACCCTCCCTCCCTTCCTCTTGGCTTCCCTCGCGACACCATGACCACCGAAATCCCCAAGCAATACGATCCCGCGGCCGCCGAAGCGAAATGGTTTCCCTTCTGGGAACAGCGGGGCGACTTCAACGCCGATCCCGACCCCAGCAAGCCGCCGCATGTCATCATGATCCCGCTGCCGAACGTGACCGGGGCGCTGCACATGGGCCACGCGCTGAACGGCACGTTGCAGGATCTGCTGACTCGCTGGCGACGGATGCAGGGGTACGAAGCTCTCTGGATGCCGGGGACCGATCACGCCGGGATCGGCACGCAGGCGATGGTTGAGAAGCGGATGCTCGAGGAAGAGGGCCTGACGCGGCACGACGTCGGGCGCGAGGCACTCATCGAGCGCATCTGGAAGTGGAAGGACGTGTACGAGACCCGCATCCTCTCGCAATTGAAGCGGCTCGGCGCGAGCTGCGACTGGCGGCGCGTGCGGTTCACGCTCGACGAAGTCTGTTCGCGCGCGGTGCGGCGGACGTTCTTCAAGATGTTCCAAGACGGGCTGATCTTTCGCGGCAAGCGGCTCGTGAATTGGGACTGCTTCCTCCAGACGGCCGTCGCCGACGATGAGGTCAGCGAGGAAGAGACCGACGGCCATTTCTGGACGTTCAACTATCCGGTGGTGGAAGAAGGGCAAGGGCTAAGGGCTGAGGGGCAAGCGACGGACAAAGCCTCTTCTTCCGATCCCTTGGCCCTCAGCCCTCAGCCCTCAGCCACTGCTCAACGCATCTCTTTCTCAACGACCCGCCCCGAAACCATGCTCGGCGACACGGCGGTCTGCGTTCATCCGACCGATGAGCGGTACATGCACCTCATCGGCAAGCACGTTCGTATTCCGGTGAATGGCCGCATCATCCCGATCGTGGCCGATGCGCTGCTGGCCGACAAGACGCTCGGGACCGGCTGCGTGAAGGTGACTCCCGCGCACGACCCGAACGACTACGCCTGCTGGTCTCGCAACAAGGAGCAGATGGGCGAACCGATCAATCTCCTCAACCCAGACGGCACGCTGAACGAGAACGCCGGGCCGTGGCAGGGCCAGGATCGCCTCGTCGCGCGAGACGCCGTGGTCGCCGAGATGGAACGGCTCGGCCACTTCGAGAAGGTGGAAGACCGCAAGATTCCGCTCAAGCACAGCGACCGCTCGAAGACCCCCGTCGAACCGTACTTGTCCGAGCAGTGGTTCGTGAAAATGAGCGACTGGGAAGACGGCCGCCCCGGCCTGGCCCAAACCGCCCTCGACGCCGCCCACGACGGCCGAGTGACGTTCTACCCCGAACGCTACAAACAGTCGTACCTCAGTTGGCTCGGCGAAAAACGCGACTGGTGCATCAGCCGACAACTCTGG
>JAYTIB010000361.1:0-5069 GCA_043732205.1 Schlesneria sp.
CTGGGCCTTGGCGAAGTTCTGGCCGAGGAAGTGCGACGTCCCGGCCTGCAGCGCCTTGCGGTCCTGCATCATCGCTTCGATCGAATACGTCGCGACGGCACCGGGGAAGCGTTCGCCACTCGGCTTTTCTCCGCAGATCACCGGCATGGCCATGTAATCCCGGGCGAAGCGTTCGTACGTCTTCAGCATCGTGTGCGTTTCTTCGCGCGCCTCGGCTTCGGTGGCGTGGGCGGTGTGGCCCTCCTGCCAGAGGAATTCGGTCGTCCGCAGGAACAGCCGCGGACGCATTTCCCAGCGCACGACGTTGGCCCACTGGTTGATCTTGATCGGCAGGTCGCGGTACGACTGCACCCACTTGGCATACGTCGCGCCGATGATCGTCTCGCTGGTGGGACGGACGATCAGCGGTTCTTCGAGCAGGCCGTCCGGGACGAGCTTCCCCTCGGAGTTCATCGTCAGCCGATGGTGCGTGACGACCGCGCACTCCTTGGCGAATCCCTCGACGTGCTCGGCCTCCGACTGCAAAAAGCTGATCGGGATGAAGAGTGGAAAGTAGGCGTTTTCGTGGCCCGTTTCCTTGAACATCGTGTCCAGGACGCGGTGGATGTTCTCCCACAGGGCGCAACCCCACGGCTTGATCACCATGCAGCCGCGGACCGGCGACACCTCGGCCAGATCGGCGGCCTTGATGACCTGCTGATACCATTCGGCGTAGTTGTCCCGGCGGGTGGGGGTGATCGCGGTTTTTTGCGGGGCCATGGTAACTTCAACGGGAATTGTTGGGGCGGAACATCCACGACGTCAGGCGGCCCCGACGTCGGCGGGCGGCAAGGATAGCGGAAAGGGTGGAATCATTCCAACGTCGGTCGCAGCCGGATGATTTCAGAATTCTGCTTGACTCGACGTCGCCACAACTGTACTACTGTTGTAATACAACAGTACTGAGCGGCGCGGGCTGCTCGTCGCACGGGGTCGACGCATGCAGATCCACATTTCCACCACCGACGGCGTGCCGATCTATCAGCAGGTCGTCAACCAGATCAAGTACCTCGTCGCCGCCGGACGGATGGCCGCGGGCGAGGAACTGCCGGCGATCCGCGTGCTGGCGGACAAGCTGCTGATCAATCCCAACACCGTCGCCCGGGCCTACCGGGAGTTGGAGACGGCCGGGATCGTCGAGAAACGGCGGACGGCCGGGACGTACGTGAGTGACCAGGGATCGCCGCTGGCCCGCCGCGAGCGCGTGAAGATCCTCAGCGACCGGATCGACGCGCTGGTCGCCGAGGCACTGCACATGAATATCACTCTGGATGACGTCATCAAGCTGGTCCGGCAGCGTCATGCGGCACTGCGGTCTTCCGGCACCAAGGAGTAATCCGATGCAAGAACCTGTTTCCACGACAAGTCCGCCGCTCATCGACATCCGCGGGGTGACGCGGCAGTTCGGCACGAAGACGGCGCTGGACGACGTGTCGCTCGCCATTCCGCGCGGCGGCGTGTTTGGATTGATCGGCGGGAACGGGGCCGGCAAGACGACGCTGATCAAGCACATCCTCGGCTTGCTGAAGGCTCAGCAGGGCACCGTGCGGGTGTTTGGCCTGGACCCCGTGCAAGACCCGGTCGGCACGCTGGGGCGGATCGGTTACTTGTCGGAGGACCGCGATCTGTCCGATTGGATGCGGTCGGCGAGTTGATGCGGTACACACAGGCGTTCTTTCCCCCTGGAGCCAAATCGATGGCGGTGCTGCTGATCGGCGTGGCAGCGCTGGCTGTCGCACCGTTCGCTGCCGCGCTCCTGGCCGTCGCCTGGAACCGCCATCGTTGAAGCCGCGGTCGCTCGAATTCCGGTTCTCAAGTCGATATCAATCTCATGAATCTCCCTCGCGGAAGAATTCCACGGGTGGCGGGCGGGCCATCAACAGAGAACAACACATTCAGGACGAGGAATCATGGTCGAAGAAAACAAGCCGACAGTGACAGCAGAGACAGCGGCTCCGAAAAGGAGTTTCACCAGAATCCTGAAGCGAATCTTCATCGCACTGGTGGTGATTGTTGGGGCGCTGGCAGGCATCGTCGCCTTGCAACCGGATGAATTCCGCATTGTCCGGTCCGCGACGATCGCCGCGCCGGCGGACAAAGTTTTTGCACAGATCGATGACTACCACAATTGGGAGGCTTGGTCTCCCTGGACCAAGTTGGACCCCGCGGCCAAGAACACCTTTGAAGGCCCCGCCGCCGGCAAGGGTGCGATGTTCTCGTGGGACGGGAATGCCGATGTCGGCGCGGGACGCATGACGACGCTGGAAAGCCGTCCCCATGAACTGGTCAAAATCAATCTGGAGTTCACCCGGCCGATGCAGGACACCAGCATCACCGAGTTCACCTTCAAGCCGGACGGGGGCAAGACCGTCGTGACGTGGAGCATGTCCGGCCGCCACACCTTCCTGAGCAAGGGCTTCTGCCTGTTCATGAACATGGACAAGATCGTCGGCGGTCAGTTCGAAGAGGGCCTGGCGAACATCCGAAAGATCGTGGAAACCGCCGGTCCGTAACGGCGACCATTCTCGTTCCCAAGCTCCCGTCTTTCGCTCCTCGTTCCCAAGCTCCCGCTGGGGAACGCCCGTCTTTGAAGCCCCGCTTCGCGGAGAAAAAGGCGACTCGCGCCAACCGGCCGCCGCGGTCACTCGATCGCGTCGCACGGCGGCTTCAGCGGCGGAACGGGATCAACGACCAGAGGCGCTCTTCGCGAAGAAACAGACCGAGCCAGATGACGAGTCCGATGATGACTTGAACGATGAACACATCGCCGACTCGCAGGTGGGAGCAAATGGCCCCGCCGATGTAGCCGGTCAGCAGAATCGCACCCAGGACCGCCGTCTGCGGGATCGCATAGACCACGACGCAGGAAACTTCCAGGATGGCCAGCGGGATGACCAGTGATTCGGGGATTCCCAAGTGCTCCATCCCCTTCTTCACGTCGTTACCGCCCTTGAATTTCATCGACGCGCTCATGAGGAATGCGAGTGACACCAGGAGCGAAAGGATTCGACCGGTCCAGACGAATGCGACACGTTTTCCCGCCATGATTGATCTCCCTCAATTGAGTGAAGTGACACACGGCGGAGTGTAACGGGAACCGTGCGTTCCTTCACCATCCCGCCCCCTTGATGGACTCGACCCGGCAACCCACAATCGCCGACGTGGTATCTCACGCGGAATGATGTGCGACGTTTAGCCGCCACGCCATCGGCGTGCGTGCGATCAACGGTTTGCCCACATTTGCTCCCACGCCGTTGGCGTTGGGGCTAAACGTGAAAACGGCTCGTCCGGTAATTTGATTTGGCTGGGATGATCAATGGAACTGCGTGCGTTTGCCGAACGGGTGCTGTTGTCGGAGTCGCTCGACGCGAAGCTGGAGCGGGTTCGTGACGAATTCACGGACGAGGCGCCGGGTGCCGCATTGCGGTTGCAGGAGCCCGTGCGGCCGGCGGAGTTGGCGTTTGCCGCGCGGCGGTCCGGTCCCGCGATGCCGCATCCGGAGACGTTCGTCGATCCGCGGCGGCGTGCCGTCGCGCATCACATCATGGCCAACCACGAATTGCAGGCGCTGGAGGTCATGGCGTGGATGCTGCTCGCCTTCCCGGAAGCGCCGCGCGAGTTTCGGCTCGGCCTGGCCCGTGTCATGCAGGATGAGCAGCGGCACACGCTGATGCACATGGAACGCGCGGCGGCGCTGGGACTGCGGTTCGGCGAACTGCCGGTCAACTGCTACATCTGGAAGAAGGCGCTGTCGTTTCAGTCGGTGCTGGAATACCTGGCCGGCCTGCCGTTGACGTTTGAGGGGCGCAACCTCGACCACACGCTCGAATTCGAAGAGTACTTCCTCAAGGCGGGCGACCCGAAGAGCGCGGCGATCATGAAGGCGATTCACCGCGACGAAATTTCGCACGTCGCGTTCGGACTGGAGTGGCTGCGGCGGCTGAAGCCGGAAGATCAATCCGAATGGGACGCGTATGTCGAACACCTGCACTATCCGCTCCGTCCGAGCAAGTCGGTGGGCGACGTGTTTCACGCCGAACCCCGGCTGGCGGCGGGAATGACGGAAGATTTTGTGAACCGGCTGCGGTCCGGTGCTGGCTCGTAGGACGGTTGTTCTATACCTGGCGGCGGTGCCTTTTCTACTTCCGAGAGTTGCACGGTGTGTCGCAACGCGAGCGGTCTCTCGTTGCCACGGCCCGCTATCACGGATTCGCCGTTTCATTCGCGCTCCTCTTGATTCGCGCGGACCAAATCGATTTCCGCGCGAATCAAACGGAGCGCGAATGAGGAGGGCCGTCGAACGGGAGCGAACAGACAACGGTCGCTTCGCGGCGGGCAACTCGCTGACGATGTTACTGCACAGCCCCCCAGCCCGGCCTGACCTGAGTCGTTTAACCGCCGCGACAACTCGTGAGGTCTGCCGTTTGCGGAGACGCGCGACGGGAATCGGCTGCTGGCAACTGTCTGGGGGTGTGGATAGCATTGCGGCAGCCGTTTTGTAGATCTTCCGCTTGCGTTGGTCCCACCCGCCTGCTGCCAAAGGTTCGAGGTCATGTCTCTATCAGTCTTGGTGCAATGTCCGCACTGCAATGCTCAAGGGAACCTCGCCGATCCGGCGCTGTTCGGTCAGGCGATCAGTTGCCCCGTCTGCCAACAAATCTTTGTCGCGCCGACGCCCGCCGATCAGACGCTACCCGCTCCCGCAAATAGCGACCAGCCCCCGCCCGCTCCGGTCGACGCCGCCGCGATGGAACCAATGGCCGCAGTCCCGCCAGCCCCGGACATGACCGCGAGCGCACCACCCGTGGCATCACCGGTCGCTACGGAATGGCCGCCTCAACCAGCGGAGACTGTCGGTGCGGTTTCCATCTCGGCACCTCTCGTTGCGGAAGCCGTCGCCGATGGGACCGCCGCGACTGGTGTCTCAGCTGTGATCGATCCGGCTGTCGTCGCAGCGGTCCCGGTCGCAGCGGTCCCGGTTGTACCGGTGCTGGTCTCACCGGTTTTGGTTGGAGCAGTCGAAGTCGTCA
>JAYTIB010000362.1:0-12997 GCA_043732205.1 Schlesneria sp.
CTGACTCAGCCGCCCCTCAGCAAATGGTCCGAACTTTCGACGCTGGGTCGCCGCCTGGCGGAGACATCCCCCGATGCCGCTGCGACCAGCTCCGGATCTTCCCGAAACCTGCAACTCAGTTCGACCGGTATCACCGATCTGGCGACTCAATTGCACGCGGCGCAGGACGACTTTGCCGGCATCAGCCGCGCTTCGCCGTGGCTGGTCATGGGCTTGCTGACCCTGTTCCTGCTGGTCATCGGGCCGTTGGATTACGTGGTCGTCCATCACGTTCTCAAGCGGCCGCGCGGCACGTGGGTGACGCTTCCGTGCTGGGTGATTCTCACCGCGGTGCTGGCCACCCTGCTGGCCGGCCGTTGGAATGGCAACTCGTTCCGGATCAACCAGCTCAACGTCGTGAATCTCGATGTCGGTTCGTCGACGTGTCATCAACGACTCTGGACGAACGTCTACAGTCCCGTGACCGAGCGCCGGTCCGTGTCGGTCGATTCCACCATCAAGCCCGGTCCCACGGAAACCGCGCGGGTGCGACAGTCGGCATGGTCGGGCATCCCGGAAACGGCGTTCGGCGGCATGTTGCGTCCCGCGAGTGTGCATGTCGGCCGTGCCGACTACCGGCTGTCCGCCGACGCCTCCATCGACGGCTTGCCGCTGATGCAATGGTCGTCGAAGCCGCTGTTGACCGAGATTCATTCCACCGTGGAAGGCTTGGTCGAAAGCGATCTGCAAAGCAACGGCGTGGGACAACTTTCCGGGACGGTGAAGCATCGTTTCTCCGGCCAGATCGAAGACTGGTTTCTGGCCTACGGCAACCGGGTGTACCGGCACAAGAAGACCCGCGACAGCAATCAGTCGTTGCCGCTGGCATCCGGCCATGTTCTGCGGATCGATCAGCCCAACATGTTCCCCCGCGAGTTGCGTGCGTTCCTGATGGGCAGGGTTGTGACAGGGACGCCCTTGGGGGGCGCACCGACGTCGGACGCCACGCGGCAGTCCGAAGGGTACGACCCGCAGTCCCGCGATCCGGCCGACATCCTGCGCATCCTCACGTTTCACAACGAAGCGGGCGGAACCAAACTCACCGGGTTGACGAACCGGTTGCTCGAAACCGAGGATCTGTCGCACCTGCTGAAGCTCGGTCGCGCGGTCTTGTTTGGACGTCTCGATGCCTCCATCGCCGCCGTGCAACTGGATGGAAAGCCGACTGTGCCCGACCGCGAAACCACATTCATTCGGATCGTCCTGCCGGTGAAGAAAGTCGGCGACGAAATCCGCCGCCTCCCCGTACCCCTCGCTGAATAGCCGTCTCAAACGCCTCCCTCTTATCTCTCTCGCGCGCCCACACCATGATCGAAACCCGACAACTGACCAAACGCTACGGGCACCTGATCGCCGTCAACGAGATCAATCTCTCGCTGAAGGAGGGCGACGTGTTCGGCTTCATCGGACCCAACGGTTCGGGCAAAACAACGACCATGCGGATGATCGCCACGCTGCTCAACCCCGACTACGGCGAAGCGTATGTCTGCGGGCAATCGATCTACACCAACCCGCGCGAAATCCGCCGGCTCGTCGGCTACATGCCCGACTTCTTCGGCGTCTACGACGACATGACGGTCATCGAGTATCTGGAATTCTTCGCCGCCGCGTACCGCATCAACGGACCCGGCCGCCGCAAGGTGTGCGAAGACAAACTGGAACTGGTCGACATGGCCTTCAAGCGCGACGCCATGGTGAACCAGTTGTCGCGCGGACAAACCCAGCGCATCGGACTGGCCCGCACGCTGCTGCACGAACCGCAGGTGCTGCTGCTCGACGAGCCCGCCAGCGGCTTGGACCCCCGCGCCCGGATCGAAATCCGCAACCTGCTGAAGAAGCTCGGCGAGTTGAAAAAGACCGTGATCGTGTCGAGCCACATCCTGCCCGAACTGGCCGATGTCTGCACGCGGGTCGGCATGATCGAAAAGGGAAACCTGATCGTCGACGGCTACGTCCATGAAGTCATGCGCAAGGCGCGGCAGCAGATCATGCTCCAGATCCGCGTCAAAGAGAACCTGGAAAAGGCCGCCCAACTGCTCGAAAAGTGCGACCTCGTGTCGAAGGTCGAGATCGTCAAGGGGACCATCGACGCCACGCTGAAGGCGGACACGTTCGACTACAGTTCCATCCCGACGCTGATCATCGAGCACGGCTTTCAACTGACGCTGTTCCGCGAAGAAGAGGTTAACCTGGAAACCGCCTTCATGTCGCTGACCAAGGGACTGGTCCAATGACCTTCCCCCTCCGAGCGTGTGAGTCATTGTGGCGTGGGTTTCAACCCACGCCAGTTGTCGCACCGCGTCGGCTAAGGGGCGGCGCAGGAATAACTGTCGGGATTGGACGAGAAGCAACCGTAGCATGGACGCCTCGTCCGTGCGGCAAATCGTGGACCATCTGTCAAATCGGGCCGCACGGACGAGGCGTCCATGCTACGGCAGTTATTGATGCGCCGGTCCTAAAGCCAACGCGACATCTTCTGGCGGACCGCCATTGAACTCGAAAGCGTCACACACTCTCCGCGAGATCGCCTCAACCGGCATCATGGTCACTCCCATCGCGATGGGCTGCTGGCCCATCGCGGGAGTGACCAGCGTCGATGTGACCGAATCCGCCAGCCTGGCCACGCTGCATGCCGCCGTCGACAGCGGCGTCAATTTCTTCGACACGGCCTATTGCTACGGCTACGACGGCGAGAGCGAAAAACTGATCGCGCGGGCGCTCGGTGCGCGCCGCGATCAGATCGTGATCGCCTCCAAGGGAGGCATCCATTGGGAAGACCGCGTCCAACACAAGGATGCCCGCCCCGAGACGCTGCGTCGGCAGTGTGACGAAAGTCTGCGGCGATTGAACACCGATCGGATCGACCTCTATTACCTGCACGCGCCCGATCCCCGAACACCTCTTGTAGAGTCAGCCGCCGCGCTGAAGGGACTGCTCGACAGCGGCAAGATCCGCAGCGTCGGTGTCTCCAACTTCACCCGCGAACAACTCGCCGAGTTTCATGCGGTCTGCCCCATCGCCGCGTACCAGCCGCACTACAACATGCTGCAGCGCGAGATCGAAGCCGCTCAGTTGCCGTGGTGCGTCGAACACGGCACGTCGGTCATGGTCTATTGGCCGCTACTGAAGGGCCTGCTGGCGGGAAAGCTCCCCCGCGATCATCAATTCGACCCGAAGGACGGCCGCCGCAAGTACCCGATGTTCGCGGGGGACGAATGGCGGAAGAACCAAGACTTCCTCGACCAACTCCGACCGCTGGCCGAAGAGACGGGAACAACACTGGCCCAAGTGGTCCTCAACTGGACGATCCAGCAGCCCGGAATCACCGTGGCCTTGTGCGGGGCGAAGCGTCCCGATCAGATCACCGACAACGCCGCATCAATGAAGTGGCGTTTGACCACCACTCAGATTGCCCGCATCGACGCCGCCATCGCCGCCCGCGGCACCGTGGTTTCGCGGGCCGCAGTGTCGTGATCCGTGAAGGGCAACGCCGTTAAGTATTTTTGTAGCCGAATTCGTGAGAATTCGGTCTTACTCGCGACTCATCCGAAGTCTCACGACTTCGGCTACTCCTGAATCGCCGCATTTCGCGGTGTCAAAAATCCTTAACGGCGTTGCGTGAAGGGGTCGAGTACGTAGCCGTCATCGCTCCGCGTGACGAGCCGAGTGCTCAACAACGTCTGGAATCTGAGGCGATTCAAGCCAGGTGGCGCGACCGGCTCATCACGCGGAGCGATGATGGCTACGTTACACTTCTTCGAAACAACCACGAAATCCGCAGCACAACGATTTCGAACAGCCACTGAGTCTTCTCCGCGGACCAATTCATCATGGCGAACCGACGCTGCTTCTCGGCACTTCTCCGCCTGAGCCTGTGCGCCGGACTGGCTGCCACCTGGATTCACGAGGCCCGGGCGTGGCCGGGATTTGAGAAGCTGCCCGGATTCAACGAGCAGACTCGATGGACCCGGCTGCCGGGTGGCGTGCGAGTGTTTGCCGATGCGCCTCACGAACTGAAATCGCCGCGCCGGGTGTTGGTGATCTATGCCACGCCGAACGGCAACACGATCGAGCAAACGCTGGGGTGCGCCGCGTCGAAGGAGATGGACTATCGGTTCGACATCCAGCACATCGCCGCACAGGTTCGGCGATGGCGCGAGGTCGCCCCGGAAGACGACGTCATCCTGACTGTCGTGCAGGCACCGAAACTGAGTTGGCCCGGCTTCCGTGCCGAACATCCGGAGTCGGCCCGGATCATCCGCGAACTGGTCGCGTCGCTGACCACCGAGTTCAAGGCGGATCGGGTCATCCTGGCGGGCCACAGCGGCGGCGGATCGTTCCTGCTGGGATACCTGAACAGCGTCGATTCCATCCCGGCTACGATTGACCGGATGATCCTGCTGGATGCGAATTACTCGTACACCGACGAACAGCATGGCGACAAGCTGCTCAATTGGCTGCGCGGTGATCCGGCCCGCAGGCTGATCGTGATCGCCTACGACGACCGCGAAATCACGTTGAACGGCAAAAAGGTGATCGGCCCCGAAGGAGGAACGTTTCGCGCCACGCAGCGAATGGCCGACCGCTTTCGACGCGATTCCGAACTGACCGCACAGGACGCGGGCGAGTTCCATCACACCAGCGCCCGCGCGGGACAGATCCAATTGTTCGTCCATCCGAATCGCGAGAACAAGATCCTGCACACCGCGCTGGTGGGTGAGATGAACGGGCTGCTGCACGGGCTGTCGTTGGGAACGGAGCACGCGGGCGATTGGGGTCGGTTTGGTGGACCGCGCGCGTACGGGAAGTGGGTTCAACCCACACCGTTTGTCGAACCGATAGTCCCCCGCGCGGTTCTCGCGCCGGATGTCGCGGAGTTCCGACTGAATGTCCCGCCCCGCCCGGCCGACGCGCCAACCGGTTCGCAGTTTCAAGAACAGATTGCCGCGCTCCCGCGCCGGGACCGTGAGGCCGCGATTGTCACGGCGATCACCAGTGGAAATGTCCCGGAGTTTCTGCGGCGTCTGACGGCAATCCGCGTCGACTTTGTGGACAATGCGGGCGTCAAACACGTCGCCGCCTACTTCGTGACATCCGACTATCTCGCCGTCGGAACCGATCAGAACCTCTTCCGAATCCCGATGACACCACACAGCGCGGTCCTCATCGCCGACAAGTTCGAGGCGTCGCTGATCACGGCCAAGATCTCCGATGACATGTTCGCCGCGGCGCCAATCCGGCTCGATCCAAAGCCCCTCACGAAAGATCGAGACGCCGTCGCGACGTTCTTCCAACATCACCAGATCATCGAGAAACAACTGCGGGACAAGCCGCGGGGACTGTTGGTGGCCGGGATCAAGAAGGATCTGGTTCTCAGCAATCGACTGAAGGAGAAACCGCACAAGGTCGCCATATACGGCTGGCACCAGCCCGACGGAAGTCCCATTCAGCCGCTGTACGTGGGCCACGTGGACTGGTACGTCGACTACAGCCACGGAATCCGGTTGATGTCGAATCGAATCGCGATCGACGGCCAGCCAACAACCGCCGCCGATCTCCTGAAACACCCGTCGCTGCACAAGCTCCTCAGCGACGAAGGCCCGATCGACGTTGTCGATGTCAGACGGCTTGCCGCGTGGTAACCAACCATCGTCGTCGAGGTCGTAAGGCTTCACGGCGGCGGCGAGGGGCGGGAGCGTCTTTGCGATGACCCGGTATCTTGGGGATCCGGACTCAGTCTTTGTCCGCTTCGACGTGCTCCTCAAAAAGAATACCTTGTTCCTGCATTTCATTTCGCACGGACTGGGAAATGAGATGGACTATTGCCTGATCCATGAGCGACGCTTGGACTCGGTCGAGCCCTTGCAGCAGGATTTCGTCCTTGCGGACAGGATTACCGGTCGCGCCCAGTCCTGCATACGCCTTGTAGATGCCGTGGACTGCGGACATCAAGGAGGACGAGGAGATTGTTTGAATTTCAGGACCGAAGCCACGCAACATCAAATGCTCAGCCACGAACCCAGCACCGTCCGCCGCCTCGCCTTCGTCCGTGAAATCCAAGGGGGGTTGCAGATACTCCATTTCGTGAAACACGCGGACGGATGGACGGCTGCCTTCCAAAGTAACATACAGCCTGCGTAATCCGAGAGCCTTTTGAAAATGACCCTCCGCAGTGGACACCGTCTCCGCCAACACGAATCGCAAGTCGATCCCACGTTTTTCCGCATCCTCGACGCCGAGCCGCAGCATGGCGGAATAAAGCGGTAGAGTCAGTCGATGATTGCGTTCCACCGGTGTCGTGACGATGAATCCAATGCTAATGACGCCGTCCTGCCGACCATCAGAACGCTTCCCCGTCGGAAGCAGATCCCAATTCAAAATTGCGACCATTTGTCCCTTGTCATTCAATACCCCCTGGTAAAAGGCATGACTGAACGCATTCGGATCACTGGCGCTCCGGATCATTTGAGCCACCGTTTCACGCGTGTCACATTCCTCGGGGGTAAAAGACTCTTCCATGAGACTGCAAAACTGGTCTGCCAGTTCACTGCTGGGGTCCGCGATTCGGACGAGACGATACTGCGTGTTCGACTTGACGCTCTTGAAACAGGTCGCGGAACCGACCGACGGAAGTGTCGAATACTCACTTCTGTCGAACATCTCAGTCGCGTATGCAAGCACCTCCTGATTTGCCGCCGATAGATTTGCACACATCACATGATCCGCCAAAAGAAGGGGAGACACTCGTTTTTCATGCACGTTGGCTCGGACGTCAAGCCGCTCGTTTCTTGAATGACCGCGATCTTCACTCCAAGACATTCCCAGACGGTTGAGTGAGTTGCGGGCCTTGAATGACCTACAAATCGAAACATTCTGGATCGCTCTCCGGTCTACGTTTCGCCTTTCTAATGATGTCATGCATGTCGTCAGGCAGTTCCCATTTGGCTAACTTGCAATCGGAACTTCGACTTCGCAAATCGCGACTCATTGCTGCAAAGTATTTCGGCCATTGTTTCCGTGAGCACTCTCTACTGGCCCAGCTTTGTTCTGGCCAAAACGTGTCTAACAAGTATTCAAGGGCTTCGCGTGCATCGTCGCGCCCCTCATTTGTCAGATCCTCCAGTCGCAGTGTTTCGTCGGCAAACAACGCCATCAAGTACATCGGAACCTCATACTTGGGACACAGCTTCGCCTCATCGGTTTGCATGGACGGTTGTCGGTATTTTACGGGAACACCACTGTGATCAACGATCATGAAACACGAGGAATGCAGTATCGTCCGCAGATAAAGAGCGACTCGCCTCACTTGTCGAACAACCGCTTTTATTTGTTCCCAGTCCGGATGATCCACGGTGCGATCATCGAATGGCACATCCGCAGCGACCATCACATCGGCTGGGTTTGGCTCATCGACTTCAAAAATGATCCCCCTCAGACCCGGCACTCTCTGCCGACAGGCCGCCACGATCTCATTCCTGAAAAAGGTCAGAAGATCAGAACGAAAATCATCCTTGATCCATAAGTAACTTCCAAACATCCACTTGTCTTTTGGCGTTCCACTGACGAGTGCAATGCCTCCAACTGCAGTTCCAATGAACATTGCAATCAGGACGGCGGACTCGGGATTCAACTCCCTTAGGGGAATGCTTTCTTCTTCAGGAAACATTCCCGAGTAGCATTTCTGAACGGCTTCCCAGGCTACTGAGTCGCCCTGATCGTCCGTCAGAATCTTGACTGGGGGATGCATCCCAGTGTCCCGTACCGCCCATACGAGTTTTTCTTCGTGAAGCTTTTGCACAACCTGTTCTTTCCCGTCTATGGAACTATCCAAGGGCAGAACTGTCAGACCGTCTGCGGCAAGTGCGGCTCTTTTAAGCGGTGTCGTCGGGTCAGGCACGATCACAAGGACGCGCACTCCTTCCTCAATCGCCGCCGCTGACTTCTTGTCGAGACTCCCCACTTCGCCTGCGGTTCCACCGGCGGCGTGACCTTGTGGATCAATGGAGGCGGAGATCACAACCCAAGGGGGCAAAGTATGTCTGAAGTAGTGTTTCCAATAGTCCATCCCCAAGCATTGAGCCACCGCAATCGCCATTGTTCCGCTTGAACCTGAAAGCGTTTGATTGCCGAGAAACGACCAGTCATGCGAGATTTCACGCCCGGCGACCAGACCGCGACGGACCAATTCCACGGCATCGAGAAAGTCCTCGGCGAACACATGGGCGTGGGAAATGCTCCAGTCCTTCGGGTCTCGGATCGCCAGCAAGCTCATCGGAACAATGATTGCAGAACGCATTATTGCTGAATCGTGATTGAAGGCGAACGCGATGTTGAAGCTCAATTTGCTGGCCAGCGGGCAATCAATCAAACCCCGTCGTCGCGCTATCTGTTCCAACGCTTTTACCGCCCAAGGACGCCCCCCGTCACGTTTCAACGCCTGCGACATGCCAAATAGCTCACGTCCGTAGCGTTCTTCCTGTTCCAAGATTGTCCCGGTTTCGATTGTGCCGAGCCAATCGACACCATCTAAATGGTGGAGCAACTGCGGCGCACTAGGAAAGTAGCAATGGACAAACGCCTTGATGACTTCGGGATGGCGGCGATGCTCGACGGGAAGCAGCACGCGTTCCAAGAGCGTCGGAACGATCGCTTCCGCCAAATGTCTACGCTTTTGAAAGAGCCGTCCGACCTCTTCAGACGCCCAGTCCGCGATGACTTCCGTCTTGAGCAGTCTGAGGAATGGTTTGTATGTCGAACAGGATGATGCAGTCTTCGAGTCATCGACCCAACGTTGGAAAAAGATCTGTCCTGAGTTGTCTTGATGAGCCAGTTCTAAAAAGTCGCCGTAGTGCATCATGCGAAGACTCCAGATGGTCCATGAATCACATCGCTGGTTGTACTCACGAATGCGGAAGCCGAGGCACGATTGCGAGTAACTCTTTGTCCGTCAACAGCGCGGCGATACTGTCTGTCGTGACAACGATGTCGCCATTTTTGTCAAGCGGCTCGACCGGGATGACCTCACGTCCTTCGTCAGGCGGCTCGACCGGGTTGACGTCACGTGGACAAATGAACAGTGAAAACTCCTGTCCGAGCATCTCGGGGGGGAAGTGGAGTGTACGGTAGTCGGGCAGATTATGCTCGAAGATCTGGAACTCAATTCCCGAGAAAGTCTGGAACTTAGTCCCGGATTTTGATTTGCGAACAATCACGTCGTCCGTTGCGGAGTCAGCGACCATCGAGACTACAGAACCCCGTTTTGCTGCGGCCGGGCGATCCGCCTGGCTCACCGGAACCGCAGGCGTGACGAAGGACTCATCCCCGTCAGCCTCTTGTTGATCGGCTGAAGCACGAGTGAGCGATTCAATCGGCGGGAGCGTCAGTCCTGCCTCGGCCATGCGGCGCGAGCCGACCCGGTCGAAGACATCCCACCACACATCGGGCATCCTGTCGGCGAAGTCGTCGTCCAGCAACGCCTCCTGCAATTGCAGCATGGCCAACGGATTGATGGGCAATCGAGCCAGTTCGACGTCCGTCAGCTCATTCAATCCCCGCGTCAAACATCGCTCAACGGTTTCGTCGCCGAGTTCGTCGAGATGCGGAAACCCTTGGGGACAGAGTGCCCGCAGGTCGCGACGGTATTGGGCGGCGAGGCTACTGTCGGCAACGATTTCTTCGAGGGCATTCACAAGGTCTTCGCGTGACCCTGCCGACAGTTGGGGGTTGCCATTCGACGCTCGATCGGATTCGACCAACTTTTCAATCAGCACCAGCCATCGTGGTTCGAGTGAAACGGTCATTTGGGACTCACTTTCGAAATGTATTTTGTGACGAGCCGTTGGCTCAGAGGGATCGAATCGAACAGTTTGAAACCACACTCAGCCGGCCAAATCGTCCGGGTAGTGCTTGAGCCACAGCTTGGAGAACGCCAGTCGAGCCTTCGCGAGTTCGTCTGACACCCATGCATTCGACATGCCAAGCGCTACCGCAATCTCTGTTTGGGTGCGACCCTCGATGTATTTCATCACCAACAGTTGGCGGTGGAGGGGGGACATCAGAGACAGGATGTGTTCGACTTTCGTGCGTAACGCTTGCCCCCGTCCCGCTGTGTTCGCGCGCTGATCGCCATCACCGAACGCCTGTTCGAGGAGATCTCCAACCAACACGTACTTGCCGTCGCTCTTCGTTGACTTCCGCAGTGCCGTTCGAGAGCAGAGGCACCAAAAGGTCTTGAACGGCGGGTACGCAGGGAAATCGAGTGAGTCTTTTCGTTCGTTGATCTTCGATGCCCCATCCTGCGTGGCGTCCCAGGCCAGTTCGACCTTTCGACACCGGGCGTAGCAGTACCCAAACACGCCTTTCCAGCCTCGGACGTACCACTTGCCAAAGACGTCGGGCCACTCCGCCTCGTCGGGGATCGAGGTCATCGAATCCATGGTCGCATTCTCCGTGAGCGAAAAGTCGGTGTGCCAGTCATGACCGATTCCGGTTATAAGCCGCTGCATCTCGGGATTTCAGGATTTTCTTGCGAGGACAAAGAAGAATTCTCCAAATGATTGGCAGCGGTGACCGGCAGTGCCCAGAAACCGCCACTATTTCTTTCCCGCTCACCCCAGCCCGTACATTTTAAAGGCGGCGGCGATGTGGTGCGTGATTTGGTTATCGGCCAGCAGGATACACAGGGGGCGACGGGGTAGTACACACGCTCCCGCCCGCCGATCCAAGAGCGTGCCACCATGCGGCACAGCGAGATAGCTTTCGGCGCTCAGCAACGATGACGCGCTCATAGGCTGCTGAAAACGCGAGGGCGGTCTGGCTTCTCACTCTCGAATGCGATTCGCGAAGGCTCGCAACGAGCGGCGAATTGCGGCTGGCGACTGATCGCGGCGGGGTGGTCTTGCGGTGATCGCGACCGGCTGTTTCTGGACGACCTCGATCCAAGGAGCCCGAACCATGTCCGCCCCTGACAACACGAACTCGCCGACCACTTTTCTAGCCCGGGAAGAGCGGCCAGCGTCCGCTGAAGACGACCGTCGCGAGCGTGCGACCGATGATTTGCCACCCTGGTGGGGCTGGCCGCGCACGTCCGAAGATGATCGTGACGATCCGCCGCCGTTTTGTCGCGAGGGCCATCGACGCTGATGACGACTGAAAAATTGGAAGCGGTCTGGCTTCTTACTCTCGAACGCGATTCACAAACGCCCAACGTGGCAAAGAATCGCAACCGGCGACAGATCCCGACGAGATGTTATCGTCGCGAAGACGGCCGGCACCTGAGTAGTCCTTGAGTAGAGGAAGCAAGCATGACCAAGTTCTTTCAGTCGATTCGTGTTTGGTCAGTGTCGGCGTCGTTCGGTGCGGCGCTCGTGATGGGTGGTGTGGTCGGTTCACCGACGGGGCCGTTCGCTCCGCAGGCGGCTCATGCGGCAGTGTCGAACTGGGATCAGTATCTCGCGCAAGTGAAGGCCGAGATCAATCGAGGTTTCGTTCGAGTGACGGCCTACACCGTGACATCAAGCACGCCAAACAACGGGGGAAGGGCGTACATCGATTTTACGCAGGTCGGGTCGTACACCGCGAATGGCCGGACCTACACGGTCACGAAGAAGTGGCAGGCGGTAGTCACCGGCAATACGTACACCACCCGCCTCATCAGCACGTCGGTCCAGTGATCGTCGTCCACGAATCTGCCGCGTCCCCGAGATCGGGGACGCGGGAGTCTACATCCACAATCGTTGGCCATGCGTTGCTGGCCCGCCTTCGGCGCGGCTCGTTGCAACGTGATCCGCGATGCACAGCGGCAGTTCGCACCCAAGTTCGGGGTAGATCGGAAGAGCGTCGGGTGCCGACTCATTCGTGCTTCCACGCTCGGTGGGAACTGCAAGCGGCTGTCGTCCACCTCGAATTGCCACGGCGCTGTGGATGGTTCTGAAAAATGCCCGACGAATCGGCTTTCTTCATTCAACGAACCTCAACCTGGCCGCTTGAGATTCGCAAATGTAGGCCGGTGCCGAATTGTTTCGGTTCCGGCGTGTGGTGTCCCCTCAGTCAGGAGTATTTCAAGATGACTCGCAAAAAGTTTCTCTCTTATTGGCGAGTGCCCTTCGCACTCGCGGTGATGGCGGCGGTGGCCGCCTTGCCATTCCCGCTGACGGCGCAGGCGGCGGAACCGCCGCCTGATCCCTCGATCACCCGCGTCTCTGGTACGCCGTGGGATTGGGACAAAGCCCCCTGCTGGCGGGGGCATCTGGTCGTCGATTACTACCGCGATAAGACACCGGCGATCTACATCACCGGCAGCAACTTCGGATCGGATGCCAACCGGGGTTCGGTCACAACAGACAACGTTTACTATCGCGATTTGACAATCGAGGACTGGTCCGAAACGGCGATTCGGATTCGCCTCACGTCCTCCTTGAAGGCGACCCCGTTACCGTTGTCCACCGACGCAAATGATCCGGTCTCACTGCGGCAACCGCTGACTTTGACCGTCACGCGAAATGACGGACGCGCCGTCAGCACACAGGTGCGCGTGGTGCCCGCCATCAAGACCAGGGTCTACCGGCAATGCACGCATTATGCGGCGCTGACCCGGCTGTTGGCCTCGAAGTCCATCCCGACTTCCGCTTACAGCTTCAACTTCACGATCAACGCGTCGTATGAACCGCAAACCTTGGATGTCTTGATGTGGGGCGATTCTCACACGGCCATCATCGGTGACGTGTCTTCGGCGGTGACTGACGACAAGAAAGGCAATCGCACGATCAAGTACACGATCCGCATCGACCAGTCGAATGCGGCCCCTCCGTACGGTGAGTCGTTGTCGTCGTACACAACCGGGGCAACGGTCAAGGTGAAATACGACCCGAAGACCGGCCGCGAAATCAGCCGGACACTGGAGTCACCCGACAGTGCGTACCGGTTCTCGAATGGGTCCAAGCCCGCCACGGTGGGTTGG
>JAYTIB010000363.1:0-5054 GCA_043732205.1 Schlesneria sp.
CGGATCAGATCACCGTCGACACCGAGCGCGCGCGGAATCCAGATCGTGCTGCCGAAGCACTTCGTGATCCGTTCGGCGATGCTGGTCTTGCCGTTGCCGGGCGAGCCGAACAGGAACATGCCCCGTCCCGAATTGATCGCGGGCCCCAGGCTCTCCAACAGTTCGGGGCTGATCAGCAGGTCCGAGAACGCTTCGCGCAAGTCCCGCTCGGTCACCTGCTGCTGGCCGATGCTCTGAACCTCCATCGCCTTCAGGTAATCGCGCAGTCCGACCGGAGCCGCCCCGTAGTACGTGCATTCCTCGACATAGCGTCGTGCCCGTTCGCGGCCCATTTCCGTGATCGCGTATTCGTAGTCGCCCATTTCGGCCGTGCTGACCAATGACAGCAGTTGATCGTATTTCAGACCGCGCAGAATCGGATCGACGATGCCGAACGACAGGCGTGTCTGCTGCGCCACGGCCCGTCCGGTCGCGGAACCCCGCGCGAGCAGGAACTTCAAGATCAACCGTTCGACGTCACCGCCCGACAGCCCGGTCTCTTCCAAGCGTTCCGGTGCGCGGGGAAACCACGGTTCCTCCGCCGATGCGCCCGGCGACCCCAACAGCGCTTCGACCCGGTCGAACAGCGCGACCAGTTGCGAATCACCCCGCGCCGCGTCCGGCACATGCCGCTTGGGAAGCCATGACGTGATTCCTCCCGCAGGCCCCGCCGACCGGGCCAGGTTCGATTGACTGTCCGGCGCGGCGTCGCTGGAGACCGCTGCCGGCTCGCCCGCCGGCGTGCGGCCCGACGGGATGCCGAATTCGGCGAGCAGTTGGCTCAGATCGCGCAGGGGAGTTCCTGCTTCGGATGCCGATGTCGGCGCGTGTGGCTTGTGATTCATGGTCGAACGCAGTTCCTGGAAACAGACTCTTATGCGCCGTCCGGACCGACTGGATGCGGCGGCTGTCTCACGTCTTCGCACCCGCCCGTTCCAACGACCGGATCGGGTGAGAACGGACCTTGAGAGACTCCACTCTGCGAACCTATGCCGCCGCGGCACAAAGGCAAATCGCAATCACGACCGTACCCGTCGATTCCATCGGAACGATCGACAGAACCGGCCTGTTCGCATTCGGATGGCCTCTCAGTGCCACCAGCAGTTCGCCGGGCACTCCGCGTCAGATGAGTTTCTTCACGGCTGATTGCAACTTCGCCGCGGCGAGCGTGTTCTTCAGCAGCATGGCAATCGTCATCGGTCCCACACCTCCCGGCACGGGGGTGATGGCCGACGCGACCGATCGAACAGCCTCGAACGCGACATCACCCACCAAGCGATCGTTCAGGCGGTTGATCCCCACGTCGATGACGACGGCTCCCGGCTTCACCATATCGGCGGTGACAAACTCGGGCTTGCCGATGGCGGCGATCAGGATGTCGGCCGAGCGCGTGATCTCCGCCAGGTTCGTCGTCCGGCTGTGGCAGATCGTGACGGTGGCGTTCGCCGTCGCGCCCTTCTGAACGAGCATCATCGCGACCGGCTTGCCCACAATTTCACTGCGGCCGAGCACGACGACATGCGCGCCATCGACCTTCGTCCCGGATTCCGCCAGCAGCACCTGCACCCCGTGCGGAGTGCATGGCAGGAAGCGCGGCCGCCCCTGGACCATCAGTCCGACGTTCTCCGGATGAAAGCAGTCGACGTCCTTCAGGGGATGCACCGCGTCCAGGATCGTGGTTTCGTGAATGTGCTTCGGCAGTGGCAACTGGACCAGGATGCCATGCACGGACGAGTCGGCATTCAACCTTGCCACCAGATCGAGAAGCTCGGCTTGCGACGTCGACGCGGCCCAGCGATGGACGTCGCTGACCATGCCAGCCTTCGCGCAGGCCTGCTCCTTGTTGCGGACATAGACCTGACTGGCGGGGTCGTCGCCCACCAGCACGGCGGCGAGCTTCGGAACGATCTTGGTGGATTCGTGGAACGCGGCGACTTCAAGAGCGAGTACTTCACGAATCGCCGCCGCAATGGCTTTGCCGTCAATCAATCGGGCGGTCATCAGAATGTGCATCCTTCAGAAACAGGGCTTGTCGGTTGATCATCGGTCAGGAACGAAGTCGCTCGTTTAGCCCCAACGCCAACGGCGTGGGAGCGGATGCGGGTGAACCGTCAATCGCACGCACGCCGTTGGCGTTGCGGCTAAACATCTCTTATCAGACCGAGTGGAGAATTAACGCCTTCCGTTGGAACTCCGCCGACTCAGTTGGAAATTGTCCACCAATCGTCGATCTGTTGTTTCAGTCGCGCCGCACGTTCCGGTTGCATCGCCGCCAAGTTGACTTCCTCGCGCGGATCATTCGAGAGATCGTACAACTCAAGCGGCTGCGTCACATCCCGCGGAACAATCAGTTTCCACTGGTCCTGGCGGCACCAGCGGAACTGCAGGCTGGCTTCGGGGCGGTCGATGTCCGCGACGTCGTGGTCGAAGGTGGCTCCGAAAAGCGCCGTTCGCTCCGACTTGCCGCCGCTCGCCGCCAGCTTGGCCAGGTCGAGTCCCGGCAGCGGATCTTTCGGAGTGATTCCCGTCGCGGCAAGGATCGTCGGCGCGATGTCGATGGAACTGACGGGCGTCTCGATCCGGCGCGGCTCGATGTGGCCGGGCCATCTCACGAGGATCGGCGTGCGCAGGCCGCCGTCGTAGGGTGATTTCTTACTCTTCGGTGCGAACTGGTTGCCGTCGGGCTGCTGAATCCAGCCGTTGTCGCAGACGAACACGACGATCGTGTCCCTGGCCTGACCGTTCGTTTCGAGATGACCCAACAATTCGCCGACCGTTTCGTCGAACCACTCGCACATGGCGTGATACTTCGCCATCGGCAGCGGCTTGCCTTCCTTCCGGTACTTCGCCAGCAGTCGCTCGGGAGGATTGTGGGGCGAGTGCGGCAGCATCGGGGCGTACCACAAGAAGAACGGTTTTCCCTTGGGGCGTGATGACATCTTGATCCCGTCGAGGAAGTCGAACACCGGCTGCATTCCCTCGCGCCCGATCTTCAGTCCGACGTCGCCGTGCCGGCCGCCGCGTTTTGGATCCCCGTGAGACATCGCCGCGGTGAAGCCCCCCTCGGACGGAGCACCCTCCCACCACTTGCCGCTTTGAAAACTGGCGTAGCCCTGCTCGCCGAGCCACTTCGGAATCATCGGCAGCCGGCGAACGTGCCGCAGCATTTCGGAGCGATCCGTCCCCTTGGGCGGGTCGTTTCCAGAGATCTTGTGCTGATGCGTGTAGAGCCCGGTCAGAATGCAGGCGAGACTCGGTCGGCAGAGACTGCTCGGGACATAGCCCTGCGTGAAGCAGGCACTTTGGCTGGCGAGCCGATCGAGGTGCGGAGTTTTGATCTCCGGGTGTCCCATGAATCCATAGTCCGTCCACGCCTGATCGTCGCCCAGGATGATCACGACGTTCGGCGGAGCCGCGACAGCGGGTGTGGCGACGACAAGACAGAGGCCCGTCAACATCAGGCCGCGGGTGATTCCAACCGATTTCATGGGGTGACTCGACAGGGGAAGGTTTCACGAGCGAGAAGGAGTGGCCGGACCGCCAGACTTCATTGTGGCACCCGCCGCCGCGGCCTCACGTTCACTACGGGTGCGACAGCCTAACGCGTTTTGATATGGCATGGCAGGCAACAGCTTGAGTTGCGGCAAGTCGCATCCGTCAGAGTTGACACGACCTGGACACCTGCGTCTAATCCGCCTTGGATATGGGCGGTGCTACATCCACTGAGGATTTCAAACGTCAAGGTCTGGAGCCGGTCAACGGCACTGTTGTCAGGCTCGGACCGCACCGTCATTTGACAGTCACACGGTTAGGAGAAAGTTCATGCGGAAGAGTTGGACGTGGATTGCCTGTGGCGTGGCATTTGTTGGCGCGGCGATGGTCAGCGGCCCACAAGATGCGCAAGCCCGGCCCGGTTACCTGAAGGGCTTCAATACGGCCTATCCGAAGCTCAAGGACGCTACGGAAACCATCAAGTGTGGTGTTTGCCACTTCGGTGAAAAGAAGACGAACCGCAACGATTACGCCAAGGCGGTTGGCGAAGCCTTGGGTGCGAAGGACGTCAAGGGCGATGGGGCCGAAGCGAAAATCGAAGCCGCTCTGAAGAAGGCCGAAGCCGGCAAGAGCAGCACCGAAGGCAAGACCTTCGGCGATCTGATCAAGGACGGCAAGCTGCCGGGCAAGAACCCCTGATCGGGGGCGAGGATTGGTGACTCCGGATTGAACGCAGCGCTCGCGGCATCCGGTGGCACTGAACTTGGCAAGATCAACCGCAGCCCGACTTTCATCGTCGGGCTGCGTTTTTTTAGGCGATCGGCAAGAATTGGCATACAAGCACGCAGCGCAAGCGAGTGAGTTTTCAGGCACACTTGCTTGCGCTGCGTGCTTGCATGTCGGTAAACATTCAACTGCCGCCCGCCTTATGCACCGACGGCAACCGTTTGTCGGGCCCGCGTGTCAGCCTTCTGAAAAACCGTGGGATAGGCTTCCAGCCTGTCGTTTTCTCCGAGGAATCCACAGGCTTGAAGCCCACGCCACGGAGCTCATTCAAGATATCGACACAGGGAATCGCGTGTGGCGGACGAGTACTTTCGGCGACTGATCCGCTGCCTGGACTTCGAGGGCGCGGCGGAAACGAATGAGGTGGTTCGTCGCTCGCGACAAGCGACCGGGGACGCTGCCGAGCGGAGCGGAGTCAGCCTGGTGGGGCTCGCGATTCGCGACGAGGCCGGTGGCTTCGGCGGACGCGTGGTCGTGACGCTCGGCAAACGCGACCGGCGACTCGATCTCCCTTGGACCCGGCTGAACGCGGGGTCTCCGATCGTTCTATCGGAAGAACATCAACCGGACGGAACGGGCTGGCGCGGCGTCGTGACGGATCGCGATCGTGGGGCGATCACCGTCGCGCTGGCGGAATCGCCGGAGCCCGTGGCCGATCGTGCGACGTTTCGCTTGGACGTATCGTCCGACGAGGTGGCTCGGCAGCGCCAGCGGGATGCACTGCGAAAGGCAGATGC
>JAYTIB010000364.1:0-5045 GCA_043732205.1 Schlesneria sp.
ATCGCGGATCTCGCCGACCAGAATCGCATCGGGGTCCTGCCGCAAGAGTGATCGCAGTCCCGTCGCATAGTCGAAGCCGGCCGCTCGATTCACCTGCGACTGCGACACGCCCGCCAATACGGTTTCCACGGGGTCTTCCAGGGTGACGATGCTCTTCCCGGCTCCCGATTCCCGATGCAATTCGCGCAGGCAGGCATACGCCGTCGTCGTCTTGCCGCTGCCGGCCGGTCCCGTGATGAGCAGCGCTCCGGCCGTCTCGCGCAACAGGTCGAGCAGATCGCGCTGAATGTCGTCCGGCAGGCCGAGGTCGCCCGGCCATTGATAGCGTCCGGTCCCGGCAAACAACCGCACGACAGCCTTCTCGCCATACAACGTGGGAAATGTGCTGAGCCGCATCTCGACATCGGGCGATCCCTCGCGCAGTCGCCCTTCCTGCGGAACATCAGTCCGGTACGTGAGCAGATCGGCGAGCACCTTCAGCCGCGCGGCAACGTTTGCCGCCAACTTGCGGGGCAGTGTGGCGACGGGTTGCAACACGCCGTCAATGCGCCACTGCACAGCCAGTTCGGTTTCACCGGGAGTGAAATGGATGTCACTGGCCCGCGCTTCACCCGCCGCCCGCAACACGACCGCGACAACTTCGCTCACGTAATTCGGATGAGCCGGATCGCCGCGAGACATCTCTGCCGACAGACGCTCGCTCAACCCATTCGCATGGGGAGGCAATGCGATTTCAGTGGCAACCGGGCCGGCCATTGAGAATCCGATTTGTGACAGTCGGGATTGATCGAAGGGAACGACCGCAGGCAACTCGACGGCAGAGCAGCCGTATTGCGAGTCGCGAATCAGGTGGCGTCAGACGTCGCGTCAGTGTGGCGTCGGCCATCACGTCCCGCAACCGGTGAACGCCAAGATTGCGTCATTTGCCGTTCGAGCCGCGCCCGTGAGGAAGCGGGATCTACAGAACGCTTCCTCACGGGCGCGGCTCGGACTATCGTCTCATTCATCGCCGCGCGCGAGCTATAAACGCCCAACTGCAGCAGATGCTGGCGGCGCTGATCCGGCAGATGACCGAGTTGGAACAACAACGGCAAAGCACCACCGCTCCGACGAATTGGTCTCGCCAGTCGATGCTGATCTTTGGGGCGGAAACCGGTCAACCGATCAGTTCGGAGATCGGCTGGCCTTCGTTCAGCACCGGCAGCGGACGGCGGCCCTGGTCGTAGAAGACGTGGTGATGATCGATGCCCAGCGTGTGGTACATCGTCGACAGCACGCAGCCCGGCGTGTACGGCTTGCTCGTCGGGTATTCGGCCTTGGAGTCGGTCGTGCCGATCGCCTGGCCCATTTGCAGACCGCCTCCGGCGAACAGGACGCTCATCGCACCGGGCCAGTGGTCGCGGCCGGCCGTTGGATTGATGCGCGGCGTGCGGCCGAACTCACCCATCGCCATCACGAGGACGTCGTCCTGCAGGCCGCGGACGAACAGGTCGTCGACCAGCGCGGCGACCGCGCGGTCGAAGTTGGGGAGCAGTTTGTTCTTCAACTCGGCGAAGTTGTTGCCGTGGGTGTCCCATCCTCCACCGGCCTGGACTGTGACGTAGGTCACTCCGGACTCGACCAGCCGGCGGGCCAGCAGGCAGCTCTGGCCGAGATCGTTGCGGCCGTACTTCTCGCGCAGCCGCGGGTCTTCCTTGTGGATGTCAAACGCCCGCAGCGCCTTTTCGTTGGTGACCATCTCGAAGGCGTCGCGATAGAACTTGTCGAGGCCGACGATGTCCCCCTTGGTGTCGATGTCGCGGCGGATCGTGTCGACCTGACCGAGCAACTGCTGGCGGCGTTCGAGCCGGCTCAGCGACAGGTTGCCAGGCAGCTTCATGTTGCGGACTAGGAACGACGCATCGTTCGGGTTGCTGTCGGGTGAGAACGGATTGAAAGACGCACCCAGATACGCGGCCTTGCCCAGATCGAGCCGGTTGGGGACGTTGCAATAGGCCGGCATGCCGGGCTCATTCGGACCGCGCAGGGCGGCCACGACCGAGCCGCACGACGGATAGATGTTGTCGTTGACTTCGATCGTCGGCTGGTATCCGGTGAGCATCCACTGCGAACCCATGCCGTGTCCGGCGTTGGTGTGGAAGGCGGAGCGGACGACCGAGAACTTGTCGAACATGGCGGCCTGCAGCGGCAGGTGTTCGCCGATGTCGATGCCGGGGACGTTGGTCGGGATCGGCTTGAACTCGCCGCGGTACTCGGCCGGCGCGGTCGGCTTCAGGTCGTACATGTCGAGGTGACTCGGCCCGCCCGCCTGCCAGACCAGGATCACCGACTTGCGTTTCGCGGACGACCCCGCTTCCTTCGCGGCGGCTTCGCCACGCAGCAGGTTCGGCAGCGACAGGCCGCCGACCGCCAGACTGCCGACGCGCAGAAAGTTCCGCCGGGAAACCCCGTCACAGGTGCGCGTCGTTGAGCCAAGAATGTCGAGCATGATTAGGGCCTCAAACCGATTGAGTGGACTGATTGAGTCGTCAGCTTGTCATCAACATCAAACATCAAACGCGGAGAGATCTCGACGGGAGACCGCTCGATTCCTAACGGGGGGACTGTTCGGAGTCCGCCACGAGTCCGACGACTCGCGTGTACCAGCGTCCGTTGTCAAAGATCCAACGCTCGCGGAACACATGAAAGTCCTCCAGCCGGTCGCGCCAGATCACCGACGCATAAGCGAATGGTCGCTGGTCGTGTTTGCCCGTGTGAATTTCGCCAATGTCGATCAAGAGGATCGTGACCCCGCCGTATCGTTGTTTGAACGTCGTCAGGGAATCTCGGTAGCCGTCGAAGTCGACCTTCCCGGCCGCAAGAAGCTTGGGGTCGATGCGGTGGTGGCAAAGCTCCCACTTCTCCTTTTGAAAGTTGTCATAGAAACCGCGAATCGCCCTGCGAAGTGAGACCAACGGAGCGGACTGCGCCGATGGCCGACCGCCTTGGCGCAGACGAGTGGCCGGTCGAGTGACTTTCTTCGGAATCGCAGAACGTGTGGCCATGATGTCAAATCTCTCCGGACGACCGATGGGGGTTGAACCATTTGCCCGATCGGGGGTCGCGATCCGCACTGATCTTCACTTCTGTTCCATCCGGCGCGCGATAAACAACATACCAACGCTTCCATCCGCTCTGACCATCCGGTGCTTTCTTCGTGGCACCATTCTCAAGGAACGAAACCAAATCCCAGTTCCAGGCCGCTTCGTATTCGGGAAGTCCTTCCCAAGGTTCGTCCCACAGTTCGTGAATCGGCATCTTCTCGTGTCACTCCGGGAGGGATCGTCCATCCGCGTCACTGCTCCTTCATCTCTTCAGTGGTCTTCAAATCCGCCAGTATTTCTTGCCGCGTTACTTCGCCCGAAAACCGTCGCGGGTTTCCACACATCCAACAGGAACACGGGACTGTTGTTTGAGCGTGAATCCCAACCGATCTATCTGTCACGGGTGTGATCCATTCCTCAAGCTTGTGGCGAGCCAACTGCTTGGCCCGTTGTTGCTGCAATCGACGAATCGCTCGTCCGTTCATGACTGCTGCCCTGCACGGTCTAGTGATTGAACAGAAACTCCCTCGAATTCAACAGCGTCCACAGCAATCAACTTGCCGTTGCCATTGCATCTCGTCGAACGTAAACGGTGCCCTCTTTTTCGAGGGCGGCCACGTTCCCCTGTTTCGCCAATTCGCGGACCCGTTCGAGGCGACGGATTGTCTCAACCCGATAGCACGGTTCGTCCGGATCATTCGGGTAGTAAATCACCTCAACTTCGACGGCCACGATGTAATCGCCACCGGCGACCAATTCCATTTTTGTCTCGGTCCGAGGCGGCGGAATCGGCTGGCCGACCCAGCGCTGCCGTTCGCGCTCGCACCGTTCCGCAAACAATTCGTCAGCGGTCTGTTCTTGTTGCATGCTCACTTCAGTTTCACCTCAGTCGTAGAAATGCGCTGTCACGACCAATACTTCGTCGTACAGGATGACGTACGACCACACGACATTGACGCGCGTCCCGTCCGCCAACTCTTGCTCAACTTCAATCGATGGATTTGGTTCGTCAGACGGCCGCACATCGGTGACACTTCCGCCTTCCAATCCCGCCTCAAGCTGCCAACTGACGATGCCTCGCTGTTCAATCCGCTTCTTGGCATGAGATGAAAGGCCCCACCGCCCGGTCGCAACCGCCCGACGAATCGCATCCACCAATTTCAACTGCGGCATCAACCCTGCTCCGCCTCAATGATTGAACAAGAACTCCCTCGAATTCAACAGCGTCCATAACAAATCTTCCACGGCTTTCCGCGGCTCCGCGTCGCGGTCGATGTAACCGGTGGCGGTGACAATCTCCTGCGGCGTGGGAAGGCGGGAAAAGGTCGCGAGGTATAGCTCCTCGATCATTTGGGGGGTAGAGCGTTTGGCCTCGAACAGCTTGGCGATGCGGGCGCTGCCGCCTTGCAGCTTTCCTTCGACCTCATCCGAGTTCGACAGCAAGAGTACCTGCGACAGAGTGGCGCTCGTCGAACGTTCGCACTCGCAACCGCTGACCCGCTTCGGCCGGTCGAATGTGTCGAGGAAGTACGAGCCGAATCGTTCGTGCGGCAGGTCGATCGCGCGGGAGTCGGCGCTCATGTTGCTGAAGTTCGTCTTGAAGCCGGTCGCCTGTTCGACCGCATCGTGCGCGACTTCGGCCGGCAGGCGGCGGGCATAGAACCGGGCGAAGTTCTGTTGGTCCCTGCGGTTGTCGTCGGTCGGGTCCGATGACAGTTGATACGCGCGACTCTGCACCAGCAGGCGGATGATGTGCTTGACGTCAAACTTGCGGTCGCGGAATTCTTTGGCGAGTGCATCCAACAATTCAGGGTTCGACGGCGGGTTCGTTTCCCGCAGATCGTCGACTTCATGGACCAAGCCGCGGCCGAAGAAATGGCCCCACAAACGGTTGACCATTGTCTTCGAGAAGAACGGATTCTCGGGCTTGGCCATCCAGTCGACGAGCGCGTGCCGCGGATC
>JAYTIB010000365.1:0-5045 GCA_043732205.1 Schlesneria sp.
GTCGCGCGGCACGGTCCCCGTCAGCACGACCTCGGCCAATCCCAACCGTGGTCCGTCGAGGTCGATGGTCAGGGACGTGTCGTCGCCCTGCTTCCCCAGTGACCAGTCGTGCAGGCCCGTGGCCTTCACATCCAAGACCACGTATCCCGCCGGCAGCGCGATGTGGAACGAGGATCGCGGAGCTCCGGTCAAGTTGTAGATCAGCCGCGTTGTCAGTTGTTGTTTGCGGAGCGTGACGAACGCCGCCTGCTGCGCCGCGACATTCGCCTGCGATTCCTGCCGCGTGGCCCGCAGGCTGAGTGCGAATGGCCGCTTCGAGAACCGGTAGGCGAGTTGCGGCGCGACATTCGGCCGCGTGACCGGCACCGCCGTGTTGAATTTGTCGGCATCGATCTGCGACAGCGAGTCCACCTTGTCGGCCCGCAGCGTGAATTGATCGCCGGCAAACACCGCGACCTGGCCGATCTCGTTGGTGATCTCTTGCGGCGCGAGTTGCGGGATGTCGATGACGGTCGCCTCGATGCCGACCCGTGAATCGAGAAACGCCTCGATTGTCATTTGCGTGGTGTCGGTGATGTTGCGGCGGAAGATGACCCGCAGTTTGCGGGCGTCGCCGTCGCCCTGCAGTTCCCAGCCGCCGACATCGGAACCGTTCACCGCCTGCAGACGGTAAGTCGCCGGCAGCGAGAACGTGACGTCGGCGACGGTTCCCTGCCGCACCGTGTACTGGAACCCGGTGCTGACACGGATGCCGGCGTCGGTCAGCGTGATCGCCTGCACCGAGTCGACATGCACGACCGCCGCCGCGGCCCCCTTCGCCTGTTCGGGTTGCCAGGCGATCACCAGATCGCCCCCCTTGTCGATGGGGACTTCGATCGATTGCACGTCGGCGACGGTGACCCGCCGGAAGACCGTCGACGATCCGTTGATCCGGACCGACAGCCCCTTCGCCGGCAGCGCGAGTGAAAACTTGCCGCTCGGCACGGGAAGCAACGGCATCGTCAGCGAACCGGTGGAACCGGACAGGCGCGCAGGGATCGAGAAGACGAAGTCGACGACATGCAGACCGGGCGTGGAGATCGCGACCTTCGAACAGGCCCCGCTCACGATCAGCGGCGCGTTCTTGCCGTCGAGTTTCGCCGAACGCGCGGCCACCGCTCCGACGGGAAGTTCCACCAGCAGTTGTCCGTCGACATAGCTGCGCACGGCATACCGCGCCGTCACTTCAACCGTCGATTCGTCGGGCGTCTTCACGTTGGGGATGATCTTGGCCGAGTACAACGCGTCGACCACGCCACCATCGAACGGAGCCGTGTTCTTGAATGGTTTGTCGGGATAAGCCTGCCGGTACAGTTCGACGAACTTGTCGAACGGCAGCAGGATCTTGTCGGCAGCCAGCGGATCGGTGCCCGCGTCAAAGGGAACGACCAGCGTTGCCCCCTGATGCACGGGAGGGATCGGCGGCGTGTTCGCCACGGCAGCCGCGGCTTGATTGGGGGCCGGTTGTTCTCCCGGCTTCTGGGCGTACGCTTCGCCGCCGAGCAACACCGTGGCGAGCAGCCACGCGGTCAGCGTCGCCCCGGCCGCGCTGCCATTGCCGCTGGATGGCGACGCGTTCCGCGCGCCCCATTGGCAACAGTTCCGGCAGCACGTCTGCAAGCACTGCACGATGCCGACCAACACCCAGAGACCGCAGGCGACGATCACTCCGAAGAAGACGCCATCGAGAGCCACCTGCAGCACGTGCGGCACGAGCGGCAGCAGGGCCAGCGGCAGCGTCAGTCCGAGCGCCGCGATGGTCGCCTTCGTCGCGCAACTGGACCGGCGCAGCAACCAACCCGCCAAGGCGACAAGTGCCACGAGGAAGACGCGCAAGACCGTGCCGGAATGTTCGTCGACGTAATCCAATTGCAGCGTGATGCCGCCCCGCGCGGGATCGGCCCCCGCATAGCGAAACGTCTTCTGTAGACTTCCCTCGGGCGGCGTCAGATCGATGGCGAGCGACAAAAGAGCCAATCGGTCCTTTCCGCTCAACCCCGATGACTTCCTTCCATCCACAGCGAACTCGTCCGCCTGCGGCTGCGGTTCTTTGGGATCCATTTGATTCTGGGCCAGCTCCTGCCTGTCATCCATTTCCTTCATGTCCTTCCTCAGATCGGGCATGACATTCTTGAATTTCTCCTTCTCCCCCTTGCGACGCTCAGCAGGAGCAGCAAGCTCCCGATCCAACTTTTCTTCCATCGGTCGCGCCTCAGGGCGGTCCCCCGACGACTTGAGCGCTTCCAACTGAACAGTCGATTGATCGTGTTTCTTCGAATCATCGAACGTCGCACCCATTGGTGGTGGCGCGGCCGGCGCATCGAGCGGCATTTCGGATTCCACCGTAATATCGGATTCCGTTGTCGGAGCAGAGTCAACCGCATATCGAACGGAGGGCATCGGCGAGCGAGCCGGTGCCGCCGACTTCGGCGCATGGGCGTAGTAGTTTGAGTTGGACATCTGTTGTGAACTTGTCAACAGCAGTGCCGCAATGCCGACAAACCCAATCACCACCAGCACCCCGCCTGTCAGAAGGATGTGCCGCCCCGAGCGGAAGGCCAGCAGGAACAGCGCAATAACGCCAAGCGTCACGACCACCGCGAAGATCTGCCAACCCAACTCCGCCAGCGTCGGGATGCGCACTCCGGTGTTCAGCCGGCCGAGAAGACTGGTTTCGTCCAGCTTCTGCTCCGGTTCCAGCGGCCCGTCGCTGCCGACGAAGAGCGTCTTCGGCGGGTAGTACAACTGCCAGCGTTGATCGAGCACATCGACCGGCTGCGACGTTCCCTGGCCGGTTTGCACGGACAGCTTCGGCGGCGGCTGTGTGAACGTGCCGAACCGCGTGAGCGCGCCGACTTCCGAACGGTAGAACAACTGCAACTGGTGCGTGTGTCCCACATGCGGACCACCCTGCATGGAGATGTGCTCGACGGCGCTGGCGTTGAGTGGCACCAGATAGATGTCCCCGTGTCGCCGCACTTCGACCGGCTTTCCATCGACGAGCGTCGCCCACAGCAGCGTGTCGACCGGGAGCTCCACGCGCAGGCCCTGCACGCCGACCGCCGTCAATTGGAAGTTCGCCCGGTGCTGCAATTCGCCGGTGCGACCCAGCACGCTCGTCACGTTGAGCATCGGGCAGACGGCCGTTGGAACGGCGAGCTTGTCGAACCGCTCTTCACTCAACGTCACCTTCGCACCCGCCGTCACGTTTTGATAAACGGCGACGATCCGTTCCTTCGGCGTGTAAAACACGTTCGGCAGGTCGAGCGGATCGACCTCAACCAGCGCCGTTCCATCGGCGGACTTGGCATCAATCGTCAGGCGTTGTTCGCCACCCGCCTCGACCGCTTGAAACCCGTTCTGGCGTTCGGCGTCGATGAACCGGGCCTGGGGAACCGCGAACTCTTTCGCCGCACCGCGCGGCAGTTCGATGTCACAGAACAATGGCAGCACACCGCGCACGCGCTGGTCAAACTGCAGCGTCCAAGTCCGCTCGCCGTTCAGCGCGGCGCCGGGTTTCTGTTCGACAATCTGACGTCCGGGACTCTGGAACCGCAGCGCCGTTCCCGCCGATTCCGGCAGCACCACCTTGAGCGTCCGCACACCGCCACCCTGCACCTCGACGATCGCCTGCACGAAGGCATGCATCGTCTGCGGATCGAGACGGCTGACAGTGATCGTCTGCACCGAGATCCGCGACGGCTTTCGCGTCACCTTCAACTTGCCGCCGTACCGCGTGTCCTGCGATTGGAACCGCAACCGTTCGAAGTCGGCCTTGAGTGGCACCGTGTCGAGGCCGCTTAAATCAACCGTCGCCAGATCGAGATCGTCATCGCCGCGCACGACGAATGTTCCCTCACTGAGGTTCGACTGCGGCAGGTACAGCTCGGGCAACGCGACCGTGATCGGATCGGCTTCGACGGGCCAGCCTTCGACCTCGCGCCGCAACGACAACTGCACGGTCCCGCTGGCTTCGGCCGCCAGCGGCGGCGCGAGCAGGATGCGCAACTGATTGACGCCCGCTTCTTGTGGCAACACCTGCCACTTGAGCGCCACGCCATCGCGCTGGGCGCTGAGGACCGTCCAATCCGCGGGAAGGCGCACGTCGAGTTCGAACAGCGGCGCGAACTGTGTCTTCACCGTAATCAGCGCCTGCAGATCAAGGCCCGTCGCGTTGACATCGAGCACCGCGGCGACCGCCGTTTGCACTTCGCGCTGCTTGGGCTGCGTGGTCAGACGGAGGACGAAGTCGGGCTTCCAGATGTCGAACCGCAGGAACTCGGTCGCATTCATCTTGGACATTTCATCGGGCATGTAGGCCGTCGGCTTCGTTCCCTGCGTCGCCCGGCGCACCCCTTCGGTCTCCTCGACCCGCAAGCGCACTCCGGCCGGATGCTGCACGACGACCTGGCCGATGTGAGACGTCACGTTGGCGATGGTCAATGGCGGGACCGCCCACGGCTTCCCCGTCTCGACCGCCATCACCCCTTTGAACGAGATCTTGCGCGAGCCGTCGAACGCCTGGCCGAATGTCAGCGAGATCACCGTCCGTTGCTTGTCGTTGGGATCGTCATTCAAGTCCCACGCTTCCAAACCGGTGGCTTCGACATCGGCGATCTCCAACGTGCCGGGGACCGACATTGTCAGCCGGTCGATCGGCTTGCCGAAGACTTGCAGGGTCGTCAGCGCATGCCAGGTGACTTCGCCCGGTGCGACGTGCAGGCCGTAGCCGGTCGTGGCAAATGTCAGCGCATCGGCCGCGTTCTCGGCGGCCCGGTCGGTGATGCGCAGTTGGATTCCCGGTGCGCCACCGATGGCGATCTTGTAGTCGGCCGCCTGCTCCAGCGGCGCCGGACGTTCCAGTTGCAGCGTCCCGACCAGCAGCCGCTTGCCGGCCGGCAGCGTCAGCGACAGCGTGCCGCTGGGGGCGCGCAGCAATGAAAACGCCGCGACATGGTCGCTGCCGAGCGCGGTCAGTTCCGTCGACAATTCCAGCGTCAGCGTGT
>JAYTIB010000366.1:0-5040 GCA_043732205.1 Schlesneria sp.
TGGTGGGTCAGTTTGAAAACGGCACTCGTGTGGCACGCCCTGAGTCTTCGAAGGGCGTGGGAATTACGCTGTGCCTCGATCCACGCCCTTCGAAGACTCAGGGCGTGCCACTCGAACTGACCCACTACCGACCGGGGGCATCGCGAGGACACGTTTTCCCCGGCCACCCCGGCGGCAATTGGCAGGAGCGACCTTCCGACCTGGCGGGTTTTTGCCGATTGGGTAACGCCTGCCATCTTGGCTTCGATTTCTTCCCCAAAGTGGGGGCCTGATTATCACCACTTCAAACTTGATATCCGCCCGCGTCGATAGTTCCCGCAAGGTCGGTTCCCATCGGGGTCACGGAGGAGTTGAAGATGAACGCGGACAGGACCAGAGTTGTTGGTGGAACGGCGAGACTGTTGGCCGCGTTGATTCTCGGCCTGTCTGCGATGCCCGCTGCCGCGCAGTACGGTCCCCTGCTTTCCGGAACCGGTCCCATCAACCGGTCCATGGGTGGCGCGGCAACCGGGTCACCGTTGTCCGCCAGTGGTGCGTTGTTTTGGAACCCGGCTTCGCTCTCGGGACTTGATCGCTCGGAACTGGACATCGGTGCGGAGCTGCTGATCCCGCACACGAACCTCTCGTCGAGTCTCCCGGCCGGTAGTTTTGGACCGGGACTTCCACCGGTGGATTTGTCGGGCAGCACGAACAACGAAAACGCGGTCTTCGCCTTGCCGACGATTGCGCTGTCCTACCGGCCGGAGCAGTCTCCGTTCACCTACGGTCTGGGCATCTTCGCCGTGGCCGGTTTTGGTTTGAATTACCCGGGCAGCCCGCTTCCCGGCAATCCCATCCTCTCGTCGCAGCCGCCGTTCGGGGTCGGCCTCGGTCCGATCTTCTCGCAGTACCAGGTTCTGCAAATCGCTCCGGCATTGGTCTACGAGGTGAATGATCAACTGTCGGTTTCGATCAGCCCGTTGGTGGATCTCGGCATGGCCCAACTCGACCCGGCCGTGTACGCGAATCCCAACGCCAATGGAACCTACCCGGCGGGCACTCATTCCAGCACGGCCTGGGGGGCCGGCTACAGTCTCGGTGCATTTTACAAAGCCGGGAACTGGAACCACGGTGTGTCCTACAAGAGCAAGCAATGGTTTCAGTCGTACAACTTCAACGCGGACTTCGCTGGTGTACCCCGCACTTTTCAGCTCGGCTTGGATCTCCCCTCGATCACATCGGTCGGAACGTCTTACAAGGGTTTTGACCGCTGGCTGCTGGCGGCAGACCTGCGTTATATCGACTTCAGAAACACCGGCAGCTTCGGCGATTCCGGCTTCTCTCCGACCGGCGCGCTGAACGGCGTCGGCATGGACAGCATCTTCGTCGTGGCGCTGGGAACCCAATACCAACTGACCGACGCGTTGTCCCTGCGGACGGGCTATAGCTGGAACCAGAACCCCATCCCCAACAGCCAGTCCTCGGCCAACGCCGCCTCGCCGCTGATCATCCAGAACATGCTCTCGTTCGGTGCGTCCTATCAGGTGACAGACTCGTTCCTGCTGTCACTGGCCTACATGCACGGCTTTGAAAACTCGATCTCCGGCCCGTACGTGACGCCCTTCGGCACCGTCCCCGGTTCCTCGGTCACGAGCACCACTTCTGTGGATTCGCTCTTGTTCGGCGCGACCGTGAAATTCGGCTGCCCGAGATGCAAAGTCCCCTGCTCCACCTGCAACTGAGAATCACCGCAAACGATTCCCATTCGTGGTCCGGTCAGCCCACAGGCATTCGCCGACAGACCGGCCTCAACGAGTGGGACTTCGCGACGCGTGGCCAGAGCTGGGGCCGCCGCGGGTGAAGCCACGGAGACAGAGGTCGACTCAACAGTGCGGGGCATCGCGAAGACGCTCCGGCGACCCTGCCGCTCTGGGAAAACAGGACTGAAAGTGTGGCTGTGGTCGGTGCTTCGCCGCCCACAGTCAATTCAAGTGTGACGCCGCCTCAACATTCGCTGGGGGCGAGCGAAACGCCCGACCCCAGCCACTCCGCCCGAGGAATTCGGGCACGCTGGAAGCGTACCCCGCGTTTTTCAACGGGCGGTTTGCCTGGAAGGACCACGCTCATGCTGCTGAAATGGACTCCGACTCGACTGGCACGCTGGGTTGCGTGCGCCTCTCTCCTGGTCGCGGCGGGCGCGGGACGGATCGCACCGGCGGCGGACTTTCCGATCACGACGACGAACGATGCCGGGGCCGGTTCGTTTCGACAGGCGATTTTGGACGCGGCGGTCGCGGGAGACTCGGCCACGTTTGATGCGGGACTGGCGGGGATGTCTCTGGTCAACGGCGGGTCAATCTTGTTCAACAAGAACCTGACGTTGAACGCCGCCAATGTGGACGGACTCATCGTCACGCACGACATCGGGCTGCAACAGCGTTTGATCTTCAACTCGACAACGGCGGGCGAGTTCACGACGTTCAGCGGCCACTTGAGCAGGGTATCCGGTCTGACGAAGACCGGCGCTGGAGCGCTGAATCTCAGCGGAGCCAACTCGTACGCCGGTGGCACGCTGTTTGAGGAAGGCCAGCTTCGGCTGACTCACAGCAGCGCGCTGGGGACCGGGCCGCTGAATGTCAGCGCCATCGGCAATACATTGCTGACCCTCGGCAACGGCGTAAACATTGCCAACGACATCAATCTCGCCACGTCGCTCGTCGTCGCCACCGATACGGGAGGTGTGGCGACGCTCTCGGGGATCATCAGCGAATCGGGCGGCTCATCGGGACTGAACAAGTCCAACGTCAGCACGCTGGTGCTGAGCGGTGCCAACACGTTTTCCGGTGGAGTCTACGTATCCGCGGACAGCACCATTCGGGTGGAGCACGACACGGCGCTCGGTTCGGGAACGCTGACGGTGGCCGGAGCAACTCGGCTCGACGTGGCGGGCGGCCTGAACGTGGGCAATCGCATCTTCCTCGGCAATCAATTCACCGCGAACGTCGATTCCGGCGTGGCGACGCTGAGCGGCATCATTGACGATACGACCCCCACGACCGGTTTCGGTTCTCGCCTGACCAAGACCGGGGCGGGGACACTGATCCTGAAGGGAGCCAACACCTATACCGGTGGCAATACTGTGTCGGCGGGCATCCTGCAGGGCAGCACCGAAAGTTTGCACGGCGACATTCTCAACAACGCGGCCGTCGTCTTCGATCAGGAGGGGATCGGTGCCTACGCGGGTGCCATCAGCGGCACCGGCAGCCTGACCAAGATCGGAGCCAACACGCTGATCATGACGGGCGACAGCAATTACACCGGGCCGACCACCGTCGATATCGGCGAGCTGCAGATGCGAGGCTCGATCACCAGCGATGTCACGGTGAACGCAGCGGGCGTGTTGTCGGGGACGGGACGCGTCGGCAGCCTCAACAACAGCGGCATCGTGCAGCCGGGCGACTTTGGCACGGGGCGGCTGCGGGTCGATGGTGTCTTCACGCAGTCGGCCACCGGGCAGACGGACATCGACATCGACAATGCCGGAACGACTCCGGGGAAGAACAACGATCACATCGACGTGGCGGGAGCGGCGAACCTCAATGGAACGCTCAACGTCATCGCGGCTCCGGGAACGTTCACCGCCGGGACGCGCTACACGGTGCTGACCGCGGCGGGCGGCGTGAACGGCACCTTCGCCGGCGTGACCGACAACCTGACGCTGTTCGACGTGGCGGCGATCTATCAGGGCAACGATGTGCTGATCGAGTTGCAGCGGATCCTTGCGCTCGAAGATGTGGGAGCGACGGGGAATCAACGCGCCGTGGGTGCGGCCCTGGACCGGATCGCCCTCAACGCGACCGGCGGCTTGCAGACCCTCCTCAACGATCTGGGAGGTGCCTCAACCGCCGATCAGCAACGCGCGCTGTCGCAACTCAGCGGCGACGTGTACGGGACGACGCAGTCGATGGGCCTGCAAGCCGGGATGCAGTTTCAGAACTCGGTCAACGATCGGCTCGTTAACAACGGGCAGTTCCTGAACAGCAACGGAGACACGCTGGCCGCGCTGTCGGACTCGACGGGTGGCGACGATTGGATCGCCCGCGGCCAGAGTCCCTCGGACCAGTGGCGCGGCTGGGGCCAGGGCTTCGGCACGAGTGGCCGCTTTGGGAGCGACGGCAACGCGCCCGGTGGCAACTATCGTCAGGGCGGCTTCGCGGTGGGACTTGATCTCGGGCGCGACGAAACCGGGGTGATCGGCATCGCGAACGGCAACGCCTATCTCGACTTCAACCAAGGGAATGGAGCCAGCGGTCAACTGCAGGCGCATCAAGTCGGTCTCTACCTGCTCAAGCGAGTCGATGCGTGGTATCTGATCGGTCAGACGAACTATGGCTACAACGATTTTGATGTCACCCGCACGGTGCCGGGCGGGGCGGTCCAAGGAGACCCGATTGCGCACCAGTTCGGAGCCTACGCCGAATCGGGCTGGTCACTGGATCGCGGTTTGGTGCGACTCCAACCGCTGGCCGCGTTGCAGTACCAACTGCTCGCGCAACAGGGCTTCACCGAAACGGGCGGCCCCGGAGCCCTGACCGTCGCCGGTACTCAGGCCGATTCACTGCGGACGCATCTCGGTGGGCGAGTCGCCTTCGCCGGTCTGGAAGATGGTGGCGGACGAGTCTGGTCTCCCTACGTTCACGGTCGCTGGGTGGCGGAGTTGCTTGGCGACGGTCGGCTGGTCACTGCCGCGTTCAACGGGGCACCCATCGGCGGGAGCTTCGTCTCGGCGGGCAACGGACTGGGGACTCACTACGGCATGTTCGGCGCGGGCCTCAACGTTCAATTGTCCGATCACTGGTCGGGGTACTCGAACTATGACCTCCAAGTGAGCCGCAGCCTGACGGCACACACCGGCAGCGGTGGCTTGTCCTATGCGTGGTGACGGATCACCGCTGGCCGGATGCACGCTGCGACATCTGCTCCCATTTCGAGCGGGTCGGCTGTGTGCCGCTAAGGATCGGCGCAGAATTAATTGTCGTGGTTCGCTCCGCGAACCAACGT
>JAYTIB010000367.1:0-5039 GCA_043732205.1 Schlesneria sp.
AACCCGCGGCGCGGTCCTGAACCTGATCGAACAAACCTCCGAATTCGCGATCGGATCCAAAGTCGCCGACCGTGCCGAACCAGTCTCAAGCTGCTTCTACCTGCCGGCCCCGCCGGGCGCGAGATTCTTCGATCCGCTGACATACAACATCGAGAAATTCTTCGCGTCGGGAACATCGCCCTATCCCGTTGAGCGGACACTTCTGACCAGCACGATGACAGACCTGGCCATGCAATCATTGCACGAGGGAAGCAAGGTCATCACCAGTCCGGCATTGTCGGTCAAATACTCGGCCCCGGCCGACAGCGGATTCTTCCGCGGAGCGTATGTCGATGCGGGCTGAAGCCGCCCCGCATTCGTACTACGATGTTTTATCTTCTTGTCGGCATGCACGCATTTCGGTGTCCGACATTGTGACAAGTCCTTGAAGCAAGAGTTTGACCACAGATTTCACAGATTTCACAGATGACACGGATGAAGAGGGAGAAGCGTCGACGTTCTTGGTCTTCGTCTGATCTGTGTCATCCGTGAAAACTGTGGTTCCGCATCTTGCGTTTCGGTTGCGGTTCCGGGCTTGGATGAGAGATCGGGCGGGATTGTCATGTGCCGATCACGGCGGCTGACAACGACCTTCCTTCTGGTCATGGCTGCCGCTAACCTATTGAACCGCCACGCCGATTTCTGCCGATGATTGAGTTGTCCCGCCCGCGCTTCTCCCGCCCGCCCGGATTTCTGCTGAAGGTCCACCATGACTTTGCCCATGCCGCCATCCGGTTCGTTCTCTCGTCGTCGCGCCTTGCAGGTGGGAGCCGCGGGTGTGCTCGGTTTGTCGTTGCCGCAGTGGCTGGCGATTCAGGCTCAGGCGGCGTCGAGCGGCGTCAAACCGGCGGCCAAGAATGTGCTGGTCATCCTGGAACAGGGCGGGATGTCGCAGATGGACACGTGGGATCCGAAGCCGAAAGCGCCGGTGGATCACCGCAGTCCGTTCAAGCCGATCTCCACGACGGCACCCGGCGTGCAGTTCACCGAGTTGCTGGCTCACACGTCGCGCATCGCCGACAAGCTCGCGGTCGTCCGTTCGATGCGGCATCCGAAGTCGGGCGCGAACGGGCATCCGGACGGCACGCAGTACATGCTGTCGGGCTCGCACCCCGGCAGCCCGATGGAGATGCCGGACATCGGTTGCGTCGCGACGAAGATCCTGGGGAGCGACTGCCGCGATCTGCCGCCTTACATCATGGTCCCCGGCAACAGCGAACAGAACGCCTCGGCGCGGACCGGGTTCCTGCCCGCCGCCAGCCGCGTCTTCAAGACCGGCGGACGCGATGTCTCTTCGCCCGATTGGAAAGTGGCCGACCTGCTGCCGCGCGGTGAGAATGCCGGCGCGCGGCTGGGTGCCCGCCGACAGATCCTCAGCTCACTCGATACCCACTTCAACGCGGGCCACGATGTCGAGGGGATGGACCGCTTCTACTCGCAGGCGTTCGACACGCTGACCAGCAGCCAAGTCGCCAGTGCCTTCGATCTGAAGACCGAAACGCCGACGACGCGCGAGTTGTACGGCCGGGGCCATCGCGGCGCGTGCTATCTGGTGGGTCGCAAGCTGATCGAGTCGGGTGTCCGCTTTGTGACGGTGGACACGCTGTGGCCGTTCTCGGACGAAGTCCCCGGCGGCTTCATTCTCAACTGGGACCACCACGATCTGATCTACACGCCCGGTTCGTGCGGCACGATCCGCAACAAGGCGGGGGGCGAAGGGCGTTACGGAATCAGTCACTGGGTCATGATGGGCAGCACCGACCGCGCGTTCTCGGGACTGATTGAAGACATGGACCAGCGCGGCCTGCTGGCGGAGACACTCGTCTGTTTCATCACCGAATTCGGCCGCACGCCGCGGATGAACGGGTTCCAGGGACGAGACCACTGGACGGATGCGTACTCGATCGTGTTTGCGGGAGCCGGTGTTCCCGGTGGAGTCGTCATTGGCAAGACCGACGACGAAGGAGGCTACGTCTTGGACTCGCCGCACACGCCGGAAGAGTACGCCTCGACCCTCTATGAAAAGCTCGGCATCGACCGCTCGAAGCCGCTCTACACGTCGGCCAACCGCCCCGTCTACTTCGATCACCACGCAGACCCGATTCCGGGTGTGATGTGATGGTCCGTATCGATTTCAAATCGCCGCCGTCATGACCGGGCGCAGAAGGCGCGCGGATGATGGTCCTCATGAAATATGCGTACCGTAGTCCCGTCGCTCCGTCGACGGGACCGTTGCGGAGACGGCATACACACGCGAGACCGCTTGTCACAACATCACAACACATCCCGCCACCGTAGCGGCTGGATGACGATCGATCAGAGATGCGTGCGAATCTTGCATTGTCCGCACCAGGGCGGCATCGTACCCCGCGACCTGCGGTAGAACTCTGGCGAAGTTGATCAGGAATGACAGCGACTATGAATTGCCCCACAGTTGACGTCGCCACGGTTGCGAGGCGGCAATCTGTGATTGCTCGATGCGTCGCGATGCTCGTGGTCGTGTCGGACATCGTCCAGATCCGTTACCCGTGGGGACTGGACAGTGCCGTGCTGGGACTGGTCGGGCTGATTGCCATGCTGTGCCTGAACGAACGTCCGGCGGAGACTCTGGGAATGAAGCTCGCGCCGGTTCAGGGCTGGTGGTATTGGTGGCGGCTGGCATTCCTGTTCGGCTTCTGGATCGGCATCGCGTTGGTGGCCTACGCGGGGATTTGGATGCTGCTGGGAAGGGAATTGCCGGTCGTCCGCACATATCCGAGCGTCTATTTATTTCTGTTGATGTGCGTCCATTCCCCCGTAGCGGAAGAGGTCATTTACCGGGTGCTACTGATCGTGGCCGTGTTGCCGACCGCCGGCCAGCGCGGATCCATCGTGGCCAGCGGTGTGATTTTTGCGCTGATCCATGTCCTGCGCGGGAACGCCAGCCCGGAAAACCAGATCGCCGGATTCATGCTGGCTTGGGCCTATCTCAAGAGCGGAACGATTCTGGTTCCGATCGCGATGCACTCCGGAGGAAACCTGATCGGCTTTGGCAGCCAGGTCGCCGGCTGGTACTGGAGTGGTGACGCGCTGTGAGATGCCGCGTGGCCGGCGGCAGTTGTGTCCTACGACAGCAGGTCGCGCAGGTGGAAGTGGTGCTTGCCCAGCTTGCCGCCGTAGTTGCCGGCGGTGATGCGGATCACGCCGGACACCGCCGCGGCCGCGTGCAGGCCGCGGCGCATGGCGGATTGGACGTCTTCGAAGCCCAAGCCGTCGATCACGATTTCGTAGACGGCCTGACAGGCGGGCGGTAGTTCGGTTGTGGTGACGCCGCGCAGGGTCGGGCAATAGGCGTCGTTGGTGCTCGCCTTCAGCTTCGGGTATTTCGAACCGACCTTGCTGCCGGAACGAACGAGCCCGCCAGGAAACGGCAGCGCGATGTTCGAACCTTGGCGGATGGCCTCGACGGCGGCTTCCGCGGCCTGCAATGCCGTTGCCGAACTGGTGCCGCAGATCAGCAGGTTGCCCCCCGCGACGCCGGTGATCGTGCCGAAATAATCCTCGCACAGAAACTCGCCGTCCATCACCGGGATGCGCCAGAACCGACGATCGCCGAGCTTTTTCGACTTCTGAAACGTGTCGCCGAAGTAGCGGATGCCGCCGCCGATCCGGATGCGTTTTTCCTTCGGACAATCGAGGATGCCGTTGTAGCAGGCGGTGGTGGGACAGGTGAGCACGCATTGTCCGACGCGCCCCTGCAGGGACTTGGCGAGACTGTCGATGCTGAACCCAAACACCAGGACCGACACACCGGGCCGGCCGTCGGGGGTCTCACTCGCGGCGACGTTCCGTTCGATCGCCGCCTCGACATCGCACGCGATCACGCTGGTCGCGTTCCCGCACAACACCGTGGCGGCCGTCGTCGCCCATTTCGGACTGACGGCGGTGATGATCAGCCGCGCCGCCTTGATCGGAAACGCTTCCGCAAACGTGTCGACGACTTCGACGCCGTTGAGGTTGAGAAGTGCGGGTGCGGTCGTTGGGTCCGAGGACATCGGGGATTCCGAGTGGGTAGTGGATGGTGGATGGTGGGTAGGCAGAAGAGCGAACGATAGCAAGCGGGCGGTGGTCTTTCTTCCCTATCCACTACCCACTGCCCACTATCCACTACTTCACCACACACGACTCGTGCAGGTAGCTGAGATCAACCGGGTAGTTCCGCCAGCGGATCGAGTAGTACTTCTCGAACCACTCCTGAATGCTGCCTTCGAGGTCATGGTCATAGTCGGGTTGGACGTGCAGGGTCTTGCCGATCAGCGGGTCGCGGATTTCCCCCTGTTCGACGACGACCCGGCCGGACTTGATCACCAGCCGCGGCAGTTCGAACATCGTTTCCTTGTTCTCGTGCGGCGTGTAGATCGTGATGTCGGCGTCGGCCCCGACTCCCAAATGCCCCTTGTCTTTCAGGCCCAGGATGCGGGCCGGGCCGGCGCGGGTGATGATCGCGATCTCGTTGAGCGTGTATTCGCGCGTCAGGTCGTTGAGCGTCGAGCGTTCGAGGATCTCGGGCGGGCAGGTCTTCAACACGTCCTGCCGGTAGGTCCGGTCCATCAGCAGGCGGATGATCTGCGGATACGCCAGGAACGAACCGCCGTTGGGATGATCGGTGCTCATCACGACGCGCCACGGATCTTCGACGAGCAGATACCATTCGAGTCCGATCGCCCATTGCAGCGAATGGACCAGCGACTTGTTCTTGTACTTGATCGGGGTGATCCCGCAGCCCGACTCCATTTCGGTGTCGCCGCTGAACCACTTGCCGCCGTAGATCTTTGACAGGAAGTAACCGAGCGGTCCGTCGCCGGTCATGCTGGTCGTTTCGCCGAACAGCACCTGGCCGACATCGATGGTGATGTTCGGGTGCGAATTGACGTAGTCGGCCAGCGGGACGACCTTGCTGTTGAACGTGTTCTCATCCCCGTCGCCGCCGCCGTAGCTGTGAAACTGGGCGTGGGTGATGT
>JAYTIB010000368.1:0-5036 GCA_043732205.1 Schlesneria sp.
AATCAACACGGTGGCCGCCGCACCGCCAACACGGTGGGTTTGTCACCCGGCGGTCGTTGACTCCGGGCCACAATCTTTTCGGCCCCGTGTTGACGACCCGCCACCATGACCTATGTTTCACGGACCCTCGGTGAATTGAAGTCTCCCGGCACCGAGTGAACCGCTATCCCCAATCCCGGTTCGCTCACCCTGTTGTCCACGTTGCCTGACGGACCCATTTCCGCTTCCGCCCGGCCGATGTGGATCCGTCCCCTGTCTGGATGCTGGTTCGAGACTGTTCTAACACAAAGCCACACGCCATGCCTCAAGCCTCAAATCAGGGCTCGCTGCTCATCGTCGATGATGATCGTCCACTGCTGGAAGCGATGGCCGACTACCTGCGGAGCCTCGGCCACCGCACCGAGACGTCGGCCACCTGCGGCGACGCCATCGCCCGGATGAAAGAGTACCCGTTTGACATCGTGATCTGCGACGTCAACCTGCCCGACAAGGACGGCTTTCAGTTGCTCGACTGGGCCACGCAGGCCGTCCCCGACACGCAGGTGATCCTGCTGACCGGCTTCGGCACGATCGACAGCGCGGTCGAAGCGATCCGTCTCGGCGCGTTCGACTACCTCACCAAGCCGATCATCGACGATGAACTCGACTTCTCGATCCGCCGGGCGCTCGGCCAGCGGCAGATCGTTTCGGAAAACAAGAACCTCAAGGCGCAGCTCAACCAGCGGTTCGGCCTCGGCAACATCGTCGGGCACGACTACCGCATGCTGAAGATGTTCGACCTGATCGAAAGCGTCGCCGACACCCGAACGACGGTGCTGGTGCTGGGTGAATCCGGGACCGGCAAGACCATGACCGCGCGGGCCATTCACCAGATGAGCAATCGCCGCGACAAGCCGTTCGTCGAAGTGGCGTGCGGTGCCCTGCCCGACTCACTGCTGGAAAGCGAACTGTTCGGACACGTCGCCGGTTCGTTCACCGGAGCGACGCACGACAAGATGGGCAAGTTTCTGCAGGCCAACGGCGGCACGATCTTCCTGGATGAAGTCGGCACGGCGTCACCCAGCCTGCAGGTCAAACTGCTGCGGGTTTTGCAGGACCGCGAATTCGAACCGGTCGGTGGGAACAAGACGCACAAGGTCGACATCCGCATGATCCTCGCCACCAACATCGATCTGGAGGAGGCCGTCCGCAAGAACGAATTCCGCCAGGATCTGTACTACCGCATCAACGTCGTCACGCTGACCCAGCCGCCGCTGCGCGAACGGATCAGCGACATCCCACTGCTCGCCGAACACTATCTCAAAGACTTCATCGAGCAGACCGGCAAGCACGTGACCGGATTCAATCACCAGGCGATCGAACTGATGCAGCGCTACCGCTGGCCCGGCAATGTCCGCGAACTGGTCAACGTCGTCGAACGGGCGGTCGTGCTCTCCAAGGCCCCGGTGATCGGCCCGAACGACCTGCCCGAAGCGCTGCGGCGCGACGATCCGCTCTCCGACTTCGGCGGCCGATTGGCGAATGTCGCCGGCAACAACCTGAAGTCGGCCCTCGCCACACCCGAACGGCAACTGATCCTCGACTCACTCGAATCCCACGGTTGGAACCGCCAGGAAACGGCCGATGCCCTCGGAATCAACCGCACCACGCTCTACAAGAAGATGAAGAAATACGGCGTCAGCTTCGAACACCAGGTGATGTCTTGAAACACGAGTGATGTCTTGAAGCACTTTGGTCAGCCCGTCCGCCAACGACGCGCACCACACGGCAGCCCCCGGAGTTCACTCCGGGGGCTGCCGTCCGTTTCAGGTGTTACGACTTGGCCGAGCAAGTTTGTGACGCGGCGCGGCGGCCAGGGCCGGACCAACGGGAAACGCCGGTCACTGAAAGCTTGCTTCGAAGGAGTATCATTTCGCGGAGATGTCATCGTTTAACCCTGAGCCAACGGCGAAGGAGTGGGATGCCAGCGCCCTGATTCCTGCGCCGACGCAACCTGCGGGAACAGAACCGCATGCCCGCCCCCCTTCGCCGTTGGCTCAGGGTTAAACGGCTGAATTGGCACTCTCTCCCGCGCGTGAGGTCCATCGATGCGAACGTTCATCGCCGTCCGAATCCCGAGCGTCCACTCCATGGATTCCGTGTTGCGTCATCTCTCCATGCTGCAACCCGCGTTGAGAACCGTCGCCCCGGACCAGTTGCATGTGACGCTGGCGTTTCTTGGCGAGACGGAAGAATCGCTGCTGCCGGAGCTCACGCAGATCCTGCACGATGTCGCCGCGACGGAGACCATCCACGCACTGACAGTGCGCGGTCTGGGAGTCTTTCCCCGAATCACTCATCCGACCGTGGTCTGGGCGGGATTCGCCGATCCCGGTCCGTTGGTCCGAATGGCGGATCAACTCGCGCGACGTTGCGAAGCACTCGGCTTCGCCCGCGAATCCCGTCCGTTTCAGCCGCATCTCACACTCGCCCGCGTGAAGGCGAAGCCACCCGAAGAGTTGGCGGGCTACATCCAAGCCCGCGCGGATGCCGATTTCGGTTCGGTGCCGATTTCGTCGCTCGAACTGTATCGCTCCGATCTGAAACCGGCCGGACCGGTGTACACGAGTCTCGTTCGCGCACCACTGACACCGTAGGCATGGACACGCAGCTATTTCAATTCGGCGGCCATCTCCAACAGATTGGCCAGCAGCTTGTCGGAGGCGGTCGGTTCCAGGCGGTTGGTGCCGATCCAGGTTTCGTAGCCGCCGAGTTTCATTTGCCGCGGGGTCGGCAGGTAGCCGAAGTAGCCGTGGGCCAGCTCGATCATGAACGCCGGTTGAATCGGGCAGCGGCGTTTGAATTCGAGGCCGATTTCGCAGAAGACTTCGCACGGCATCGTGCCGATGCAGACGTCGCCGATCCGCAGGACGTGCAGCGGGAGCGTGGTTGTTTCCGGATAGTCGGCCAGGCGCATCGCGCGCTGCGCGTAGATGAACGACAGGTCCGAGGGACTCTTGGCACCCGCGGCGATTGTCTCTTCGGCCCACTTTCGTTCGTCGATTGTCGGACGTCGCCAGGCGATCACGGGCTCGCGGTAGCTGGCCTTCAGCACGGGCTGATCCTGGTGATTGAGCGTCGGCAGTGTGGCGAACACTTTCTTGGCGACGTCCTCCGCCACGAACCGCGCCTGCTCGTACGGCTTTTTGCCCGGTCGCGGATTCTGAAAGTTGATGTTGTTGATGTCGCCGCTGGTTCCGTTGGCCATCATCGCCACGAACGGCGGCTGGTCTCCATCGTCTTTCAGATTGGCCGTCACCAGCCGGTTGAGATGTTCGCAATAGAAGCCGTAGTAGTCGGCGGAAACATCGGCTGGCCCGACGCCTCCCACGTAGTGCAGCGAATACGCCGAGAGAATCGCGATGGGGCGCCCGTACACCGTTCGGACCGAAATGATCGACACTGCCGGATCGATCGGGCCGGCGGGCTCGATCAGGTTCGGGCTGCCGGCGGGGGGATTCATCTTCACCAGGTCGGCACCCCCGAACGGATTCGGTGGCACCGTGCCGGGCCGCATGTGCCAGCGCCGGTTGAAGAGGTGTTCCGGGACATCAACCGTTCCAAACCCGATCAGTGCCGGGCGGCGGTTGGTGAGAGCCCGTGCGACTCCATCGGCAATCCGCCGGGCGACAAACTTCTGGTAGTCATCGACTGATTGGTCGGGACGCAGGCGGTCCTGACCGAGAGCGCTGCTGGCCGAATGAGTGTGCGTCGCGCTGATCATCACGTTCTCACGCGCGATGCCACTCTGCTCTGCGATCAACCGGCGGGCTTCGTCGCTGACGACGCGGTGAATCCCCAGCAGATCGCACACGACCAAGGCCAGTTTGGTCTGGCCGTCATCCAGCACCAGGCAACGGGCGTGCAATTCGTCGTGGATGTGCTTGGAGGGATACGGCACAAATCCGCCGATGATTTCGGACCCGATCGAAGGCGTGATGTTGCTGGTCGCGGCCCCCGCTTGGAATGGTTCGGCGGCTCGGACCGAACTCCCCATCAAACACAAAGCGACAGCGGCCGATCGAAGGACGACGTTCATTGGCGGCTCCCAAAGATGAATGTTGCGGACGACTCGAACGTACAGCACACGGATTGCCAGCGGAAGTCTGCGAAGTCTGACCGGAAGGGCCGGCCACTGGTGACCGCAGCTCGGCTTCACTTCGTTCAACGGCAACCAAAACGAAAGACGAATCAGCGAGTGGTGCGAATCACACCGGACAAGCAATGGCCCGGAGAGAACCACGGAAGGCCCAGCGCGGTCATGCCGCAACCAAACGTCGACAGGAAAATGTGGGACAGGAAGATATGAGCCAACTTCGGGTTTTTCTGCTCCGATATTCTTGTCCCAAATCTTCCTGTCGAAGCCTTCTTGTCGGTCGTCGGCAAAGGAATGACTCCGAGCTTTGATGACGACTCGCAGAGCTGCTTGACGCAAATCGAATCTTCGCGGCCGGACCAGAAGCGAATCGTTAGTAGTACGGAAAGACACGGAAACAAACCAGCCGACGGTGGTCGGCAATCCACAATTCAGCATCGTTCACTTCACAGCACCACTGACTTCATTCTTCTGCTTTCAAATTCATCTTCCGTGCATTTCCGTGCCTTCCGTGGTTGCTGTCCTTCGGCGACGTCATGTCAGCCCCGGCACGAGTCTTCGCGCCCTGCGAAAAACCGGAACGTGAGTCCTACCGTTCGCGGGCCGCCGTTTGCAAACTCGGCGTCGCTCTGAAACAATCCCGCCCCGGCGTCGGCGGCGACGCATGAACCGATCGATTCACACGAGACAACAGACGGAACAGAGATGGCCAACGAGAAGGTGCGGATCGCGATCATTGGTGCGGGGCTGGTGTCCGACTTCCATCATGTGCCGGGAATCAAGCTCGATCCCCGCTGTGAATTGGCGGCCGTCTGCGACCCCAATGAACAGTTGCTCGACCAGCGCCGGAAGGAGTGGGGGCCGGCGAAGTACACGACGAAGTACGAGGAGATCGCCGCCG
>JAYTIB010000369.1:0-12909 GCA_043732205.1 Schlesneria sp.
GTCAGTCTCATTTGCAATCCAAGTCGGCTTCCCGCCAATTCCGAAAAACCGAACACCCGACCCCGTTTGCGGAGTTGTCTTATGAAAACTTTCTAATTCTCCAACCACGGTCACTCTTTGATCGGCAACGGCAGGACGGTGATTGAAAACGACGCCGACACATCCGGCCACAGCGGGATGGCGCCGTGGACCTCCAGCGTCCAATCGATCTCGTTGTTGGGGGCGTCGAACGAGTGCATGGTGTCGGCGGGGATGGTGACGTTGGCCGAGCCCTGCTCCATGTCGAACATCTCGGTTGTCTCGACGATCGTGATCTCGGCGAAGGTGGCCTTGTCGGTGGTGGTCGTCGTCCCGCGCCGATAGGTCGCCCTCTCGGTCCCCTTCAGCGTGATCTTGAATTCGCGAATCGAATTCACGCGACCGCTGAAACTCCAAGTCACCTGCAAATCTTCCCCCAGGGGGATCGCGGCGGAGCTCACGACCAGCGTCGGCCGGGGATTGAACATTGCCAGCAGCGTGTACAGCACAAAGCCGATCATCCCCAGCCCGACCAGGACGAAGGGGACCAGGAACAGTGTGGGAAACCAGTCGAGCGCCGCGAAGCCGCGGCGCTGGAAAGCGGCGACCTGTTGCCAGAGGAACACCGAGAGAATGCCGTTCCAGAACACTGCCACGAAGATCGCGCCTAGCAGCATTTGAATCGGCGTTACGTCCGGCTGCAGCGTGACGGGACCGGTCTCTTCGGACGATGCCTCTTCCTCTGAATCGTCGAATTCCCCCGCCCTTAATTTCCGCAGATCCGGAAGCGGCGGCGGTCGCCAGCTTGACAGCGTTCCCAGCTTGCTTGAACTGGAGACTTTGAAGAACCCCGTCGCCACCAGCAGTGCCGCGAATCCGACCAGCGCGAAGGGAATCGGGAACAAGCCCCACCACATGTCGGGCACCCAGCCCCGCTCGATCACCGCGTCGGTCGGATCGTCCGGGTTGACGAAACAGATTGTCTGTTTTCCCGCCGGGTTGTCGGCCAGAACCCGCTGCTTCCATCCGCCCGCCGTATTCGACGACATTTGCAGAAAGCAGTACCGCTCCGAACGGTGCTCCTGGTTGGCAATCGAATAGGAGAAAGAGATCGCGAGTTGACTCGAACCGTCATTCAGCTTGAGTTCACTCGACACGATCCGACACGGCGTTTGAACCCAATCGCGAGATCGAACCATTCCCCACAGCGGCTGAAACGTCAGGAAGTACACCATCGCCAGCCCCGCGCCCAGAAACATGATGGCGAACGGCCAAGCGACGCAGCCGGAACAACCCGACTCCTTGCGGGTGGAGAGTGCCGCAGTGGTGGTGGTGGACGACTTGTGACTCACGGAAAGTGAACTTCCATTGGGATGGCATTGGCCGCTGAATTGCGGTCGCATTGTGTTCAACACAACACGATGACACAACGGTGAAAGAAGTCTGTCTGGCCGGGACCGGCGCGCTCCGCAACGTGGCGATCCATTCGCGGGAAGAGTATCGTCCGCTCGCACATGACCAACGTTTCCCCTGCCGCTGGATAACCCGGATGACATCTCCCGCTGAATTCCCGATCGATTGGTGCCGCGAGCAATTTCCCGCGTTGAATCGCACCGTCGCCGACGGCCTGTCGCTTTCTTCGATGGACCGGGGGGAAGCCAGGTTCCCCGGCGCGTGATTGATGCGGTCAGTCATTACCTGGGCCACACCAACGCCAATCGCGGCGGACGCTATGCGACCGCGCGCGAGAGTGACGAGTTGATCGATTCGGCCCACGCGGCGCTGGCCGCGTTCGTCGGCTCGACGCAGCCCGAGTCGATCGTCTTCGGTGCGAACATGACCACGCTGACGTTCGCGCTGAGCCGCGCGATCAGCCGGACGTGGCGCGCGGGTGACGAAGTCGTGGTCACGCGACTCGACCACGACGGCAATGTCACGCCGTGGGTTCTGGCGGCACAGGATGCCGGCGCGACCGTTCGATACGTCGACTTCGACAAGGCCGATTGCACCCTCGATCTGGAGGACTTCGCCGCGAAGCTCTCGCCGCGAACTCGCTTGGTCGCAGTGGGATGCGCGTCCAACATCGTCGGGACCATCAACCCCGTGCGCGAGATGTGCCGACAGGCGCACGCGGTCGGTGCCCGGGTGTTTCTCGATGCCGTTCACTTCGCGCCGCATGCGCTCCCCGACGTGACCGAATGGGGCTGCGATTGGCTGGCCTGCTCGGCGTACAAGTTCTTCGGGCCGCATGTCGGTGTCCTGTGGGGACGGCCGGAATTGCTGACGTCCCTGACGCCGTACAAGCTTCGTCCCGTGACTGACACGCTCCCCGGCCGCTGGATGACCGGCACGCAGAACTTCGAGGGGATCGCCGGGACAAAGGCCGCCGTGGATTATCTCGCGGATCTGGGACGACAGGTCGGCGGCGCGTCCGCCACACTGCGCGATGCCCTGCGAACGGCGTATGAGGCGATCGCCGACTACGAACGGAGTCTGGCCGCCACACTGCTCGCCGGCCTGGTCGCGATCCCTTCGATCACAGTGCTCGGCTTGACCGATCCGCAACGACTTGAGGAGCGCACGCCGACGGTCAGTTTCATCCACGACAATCTGACCGCCGAGGAGATCGCCAATCGCTTGGGAGACCAAGGTCTGTTCGTCGGACACGGCAACTTCTACGCGCTGCAGGTCACAGAGGCATTCGGGCTGGAGCCGCAGGGTGTCGTCCGCGTCGGCTTGATGCACTACAACACCCCGTCGGAAATCGACCGGCTGCCGACCGCGCTTCGCCACCAATGACGTAGGACGGATTTCCAATCCGTCCGTCGATGCGAGACGGACGAGACGGACGGACGGACGGATTGGAAATCCGTCCTACGGGTGGATCGATTCCTGTCGACTGCCCCAGAGATGCCAATGGAATTCCGTCAGCGGATCTTCAGGCTCGCAACACCGAGCAGCGCCAGCAGTGCCGAGCTGATCCAGAAGCGGACCACGATCTTCGTCTCCGGGTCGCCGCGAAAGACGAAGTGGTTGTGCAGCGGACTACAGGCCAGGACTCGCTTGCCCGTCAGTCGAAAACTGGCGACCTGGGCCATCACACTGAGTGTCTCCACGACGAAGACTCCGCCGATGATGACCAGCAGGACTTCCTGTCGAATGACGAGTGCCCCGTAACCCAGCAGTGCTCCGGTTGGCAGCGAACCGGTGTCACCCATGAAGACCTCGGCGGGGTGGCAGTTGTACCAGAGGAACCCAAGCATCGCGCCGACCATCGCCGCGAACAGCACCGACAATTCGCCAGCACCGACCATGTGCGGAATGTCCAGGTACTCGGCCATCACGCGGTGACCGCTCAGGTACGTCAGCACGGCGAACGCCGACCCGGCGAGGACGAGGCAGCCACCCGCCAGTCCGTCCAGACCATCGGTCAGGTTCACTCCATTCGAGCTTCCGACCATGACAAACGCGGCCCAGGCGATGAAGGCCGCGCCGATGAACAGCCGGTGACGACCGATCGGAAAGATCAGTTCGAGCCCCTGCGGTTGACTCAGTTGCACCGTGTACAGCCAGTAACAGATTGCCAGCGCCAGGACCATTTGCGCGGCGAACTTCTGGCGCGCTGTCACTCCGCGCTTGTGCGACGTGATCTTGATCCAGTCGTCGACCGCACCGATCGCACCGAAGCTGATAACGACCAGCAGCGCCTGTTGAAGATAGCGGTTCGACAGATCGCCGCAGCCGAGCGCCGCGACCACGATCGCCGCCACGATGAACAGGCCGCCCATCGTCGGCGTGTTCCCCTTGGCCGCATGCAGTTCATTCAGTCGGGCCGACGCGCTGTCGATCCGCTCGCGAAATCGGCTCTTCAGCCAGCGGATCGCGATCGGACCGCAGACGAGTGCCGTCAGAAACGAGATCACCGCCGCGAGCGCCATGCGGGCGGTCAGGAACACCCGCGAATCACCGGTCGACGCGCCGGACAACCGTTCGAAGAAGGGGGCGTATTGCTTGAGCAACCAAACCAGCATCGCAAAGACCTGAAGAACGAGTTCAAAACCAACCCGAAGCGTGAGCGAGGGCGAGCCGCGAGGGCGAATGGCGTGGGCGAATGGCGTGGGCGAGGCGCGAAGTGTGAGTTGTGAAGTTGCGCTGTTTTGGAATTACGCCCCAACGGGGCAGCCCTAAGTTAGCCCAGGGCAAGCGACCAACGGGAGCGCCGCCCTGGGTAGCAGCCGTCACAGATTGTGGAGCCCTGAAGGGGCGGCCCTATTTCCAGCGAATGAATAGTGCCGCCCTTTCAGGGCTTGGCATGCCCGACAATCCGCCACCCCAGGGCGTTGCCCTCGTTGTTCCACACATCTTGGCGCGTTTGCGACGAGTCGCGATGGTATGCGAAGGTCAGGGTGTTTTTGAATTCGTTCCAAGGATGGAACCGCATGATTCCAGAATGGGTGACTGAGGAATTGCAGACTTTGGATCTTGGTGATGCTCGGCGCGATAAGCGGCTGATGACGGTGCTCGCCGACTTGGCACCGCAGCCGACGGTGAGTCTGCCGGCCGCAGTCGGAGGCGGACGCGCCGAAACAGAAGCCGTCTATCGCTTCTTTGAAAACGACCACTTCGACTTCACCGACATTCTCACGCCGCATTGCGACGCCACTCTGGAACGCATCCGTGCCGAGCCGGTCGTCGTCCTCGCGCAGGATACATCGGAGATTGATCTGACGCGGCCCAAGCAACAGGTCGCGGGCGCGGGGCCGCTGGACGAAGGGCCGCGACGCGGTTGTCTCTTGCCTGCGTTGCATGCGTTCACCGAAGCCGGGGTCGCGCTGGGAACGGTGGGGGCCGAAACGTGGGCGCGCGTCGATCAGCCGCGCGGTGCCGCGAAGCAGCTTGCTCTGAAGAAGAATCGCAAGAAGAAACGCCTGCAAACGCCCATTGAGGACAAGGAGTCGCAGCGCCGGGTCGATGGCATGCACCTGGCGCAGGGCATCGCGGCCGAGGTTCCTGACACGCGGGTCATCCTCGTTTCGGACAGTGAAGCCGACATCTTTGAGTTGCTGGTCGCGGGACAATTCCCCGACGGTCAGACCGCGCCGCCGACCGGGGAAACGGCAGCCGCGCCGGCTCACGCGGAGTGGATCGTGCGCGGCTGTCAGGACCGCGCGGTGCTGCCGGATGTCCCTGCGAAAGAGACATCGCCCGACGACGCCGAGACCCGAGAGTGCCTGAAAACAGTGCTGGCGAAGGTCGCGGCGACTCCCGTGCTCAAGTCGTATGAGGTGCGGGTGCGTGGTCGCGATCCGAAGGTGAGCTGTGAAACTCGGGGCCGTCGGCAAGCGCGCCAATCGCGAGCGGCCAGCGTCGAAGTGCGCGCCTGCTCGCTGACCTTGCGAGCCCCCTCTCGACCCGACCGCAAGCTGCCGGCGGTGACTCTCAATGTGGTGCTCGTGCGCGAGATTGATCCCCCCGAGGGCGAGGAACCGATCGAATGGTTGCTGCTCACGAGCCTGCCGATCGACACGCCCGAGCAAGTGCTGCGCGTCATCACCACGTACGCCCTGAGATGGCAGATCGAGATTTTCTTTCGAGTCCTCAAGCAAGGCTGCCGGTTGGAAGCCCGCCGCTTCGAGACGCTGGACAACGTGTGGCGTTACCTGGCGGTGGCACTGGTCATCTCGTGGCGAACGCTGTTCGTGATGCGGATGGGTCGCGAGTTCCCGGACCTGAGTTGCGAGGCCGTGTTCGAGGTCTCGGAATGGAAGTCGGTGTACCAAGTCACGCAAAAGAAGCCGCCACCGAAAACCCCGCCGACCTTGCGAGAGATGGTGCGAATGGTCGGCCAATTGGGCGGCTTCGTAAACCGCTCGATCGGCGCGATGCCCGGCGTGGAAACGATCTGGAAAGGACTTCAACGGATGCACGACATGGCCCTCTGCTGGGACGCCTTCGGCCCAACCAATAGCGGGTAACTCAAAAAGATGTGTGGAACAACGAGGGCGTTGCCCTGGGCTGGCATAACACCACCCCTTCGGGGCTGAAATCCCAATAGGCTCAACTTCAAAAAGCGTGAGCGTGGGGCGATTCCCCGCTGAAACTTCCGACGCCCTCGCTTACATATCGGGTTACTGGTTGCGTATTGAATTCGCGGCGCAATGTCTCACATCCGTCCGCCGATGAAACAAACCCCGGGTGCCGAAAGACGAGGCTTTCGGCACCCGGGCACAGATTCCGCCATGTGGCAATCGATGAACTGATTGACCCAGTAACCAGTTTATCTGTGCCGTAACGCGGCCAAGTCCGGCGCGACCCGGATTCGACACGGATTCCCGCAAATCCTTCGCTCATGGCGGAACCGTAGTTCTACTGTCGTCCCGCCGCTCCGCCGGCGGGACGTCTTGCGACGCGCGTTCCACATCTTCAGTCGCGAGCCGCCGCGGTCCCGTCGGCGGAGCGACGGGACTACAGTACGCGACCCGTCATGCACAACGCCGTTGCTGTTGTCCTCCGCGTAGAACCTCTTCCATCGCGGCCCGTTCGCCGAGCCATTCCACGATCCGTTCCATCCGGGTGGCGCGCGAGCCCTTGACCAGGATCACGTCACCCGGTTCCAGCCAGCAATCCAGCACGGCCTTCATCGTCTCCACGTCCGGGGCGGCGGCGATGCGGTGCGGGTTCATTCCCGCCAGTTCCGCTCCCTGTGCCACCGCGTCGGCATGGTTCCCGCAGGCCAGCACGAGATCGATCTTCAGTGTCGCCGCCAGTTCACCGATGCGGCGATGTTCGTGGTCCGCGGTCTCACCAAGTTCCCACATGTCGCCCAGGACCAGGATGCGGCGGCCGAGTCCCGGCAGTTCCAATTCCGGCAGCATGCGGCACGCGGCCGCGACCGACAGCGGACTGGCGTTGTACGTGTCGTCGATCACCGTCCACGGTCCGATGCTCTGCAATCGACACCGACCATCGATCGGTTCGAAGCGTTTCAGACCCTGCGCGACGGATGACATGGGGACGCCGATTTCGCGGGCAATCGCGATCGCGCACAGTGCGCTTGAGAGATGGTGCCGACCGCAAACCGGGACCGAGAAGTCGACGCCGTCGACCCGGAACTGCAGCCCTTCGAACGATGAATGGACGCGGGTCGCCCGCAGGTGATTGTCGTCTCCCTCACCGACGAAGATCACCGGACAGGGAGCCCGATCCGCCATCTGCCGCAGGATCATGTCATCGCCAGGGAGGACCGCGAAACCGGACGACGGGAGGCTTTCCAGCAACTCGCCCTTTCCCTGGATTATGCGATCGAGGCTGCCGAACGTCAGCAGATGAGCCGGGCCGATGGCGGTGACGACCCCCACTTCTGGAGCCGCCACGGCAGCCAGTTCGGCAATGTCACCGATGCGCGAAGCACCCATTTCGAGAACCACGAATTCGTGGCGATGATCGGCATCGAGCAGGCTGAGCGGCAGCCCGATCGTGTTGTTGAAATTCTTGCGACTGCGAATCCCCTCGAACTCCGAAGCCAGCGCCACATGAATCAAGTCGCGCGTCGTCGTCTTGCCGACGCTGCCCGTCACGCCGATGACGAGCGCATCGAGTGTCCCGCGATACCAGCGCGCCAGATCCATCAGCGCCGCGCCTGTCTCTTTCACGAGCAGCGTCGGACCGGCGGAGACTGGTGAATGCGCAACCTCGACGACACACAGCGCGGCACCGCGATCGAAAGCCTGCGGAATGAAATCGTGCCCGTCGTGACGTTCGCCGCGCAGTGCCCAGAACACGTCGCCGTGCTGCACGCTGCGTGAATCAATGCAGACTTGAGTCACCGTGCGATCCGCCGATGGCACCGCCGACAGGCGTCCTCCGGCGGCTTGGGTCAGATCTTGCAGACTGAGCTGTTCCATGTCAGGCACTCGCCCGTCTGGGTTGACCCAACAGTGGTCGCCATTGTTCGGACAGGACGCTTCGGGCCACCTGCCGGTCATCGAAGGGGAGCCGCCGGTCGCCGATCAACTGTTCGGTCTCGTGACCTTTTCCGGCCAGCAACACACAGTCACCCGGTTGAGCCATCCGCAGCGCCGTGGCGATCGCCGCGGCCCGATCGGGTTCGACCAGGGGAATCGTCATCGAGCCCGACATTCCGTCGAGGATCTCATCAATGATCTGCAGCGGATCTTCGGATCGGGGGTTGTCGCTGGTGACGATCGCCACGTCCGCCAGCATGGCGGCGCGGCCCAGCAGCGGACGTTTCGAACGATCACGATCGCCACCCGCACCAAACACGCACAGCACTCGGCCGGGTGTGATGCTGCGCAGGCTTTGCAGGCACCGCCGCAAGGCATCGTCGGTATGAGCGTAGTCGACAAACACTTCGTACGGCTGGCCGCATTGAATTCTCTCCAACCGGCCGGGGACGCAATGAAACTGTTCGATCCCCGCGACAATGTCTTCCGGGGACAGGCACAGGTGCGAACCCGCCGCGGCCGCCGCCAGACAGTTCGAAATGTTGTGCCGACCAATCATGGTGGTGGCACAGTCGAGTGTTCGACCGTGGATCGACAGCCGGAAGCGAGTGCCGCCGAGAGACTCTTCGCGCACCTGGGCCGAGATATCCGCCGTCGGCTTCAGACCGAACGAGGTGAACGACACGGAATCGTGAACGCGGTCGCGCAGCGACCAACTGCCGGGATCGTCCATGTTGAGGGCGATCAAACCGCCGGGCCGGACCAACTCCAAGATTTGAGTCTTGGCTTCGCGATACTGTTCGAGCCCGCCGTGATAGTCGAAGTGATCCTGCGTGATGTTCGTGACGATGGCCGACTCGAGTTCGATTCCCGCAGCCCGACGCTGGTCGAGCGCGTGGCTGGACAATTCAATCGCCGCGCGGCGGGTTCCGTTCGCGACCATCCGACCGAGCCAACGGGCCAGTGGACGCGAGGCCGGTGTGGTCAGGTCCGAGGCTTCGGTCGTGACACCGTCGGAATACTCGACCGTCCCCAGCACACCGCACCGTTGTCCGGCCTGCTCCAGCAGGCTGCGGATCAGCCAGGTCGTGGTCGTCTTGCCGTTCGTCCCCGTCACACCGGCGATGTCCAAGCGGCGCGACGGATCACCCGCCAGCCCTTCGCATAGTCGAGAGAATGCGGAGCGAACATCGGAGACGACACACTGCGGAACGGAGACATCAGCCAACGGGCGATCCACCAACAGCGACGTTGCGCCGTGGGCGATCGCGTCGTGGACGAACTGAGTCCCATCCACTTTCGCCCCGTGGACCACGGCAAAGAGACTGCCGGGCCGGACATCATGGCTGTTGTCGAACGCATCGGTCGCACAGATGTTGGCGCATCCAACAAAGCTTGCCTGCGGGAACAATCGCCGCAAACTGGCCGCGGCGGGAAATGCGGGAACAGACGGGGACAAACTCGCGCCTCCTGCGTTCCGCGACCGGAGTCATTCCGGTCGGCTGAATCGACGGGACTTGTCCCCGATTCGTTGGAAACGGTCAAGCCGATTTCAGGCCGTGTTGAACATCATTCGTTCAAGCAGGCGATCTTCTCGAATCCGCGGGACGCCGATACGATCCCGCCCCCCGTGCGACGACCATCTGCTAATCGGGCTGCTGCTACTGTAGTCCGGTCGCTCCGCCGCCCGGACGTCCCGCCGACGGAGCGGCGGGACTACGGTAGTCGCCGTCCGCGTTGATTTGAAATCTCCTTTTCAATTACGAGTTCAATGCCATGATGTCACCCACCCGGAACAGGTGGACGCGTGCCCACACTCTGTGCGGACTGTCGTGGTCCGTGCTGTGCCTGATGGCGTGCGGTTGCGTCACCACCCCGTATCGCTACGGGTCGAGCGCGGGCTATCACACGTCTGATCAATTGGCCGCCATCACGGAATCGCCGATCGAACGGGGCCGGCCGCGACCGTTTATTGATGGCGTCGGATGGGTGATCGGAATCCCCGACAAGATCATGCTGTGGAACCGCCGCATCGAGAATCACAACATCTCGCCGGCAACCGAACAGGCGATTGCCGACTACCTCGCCAAGAATGATCTGACCACCGTCAAGGTCCGGCTGAACCAGTACGCACCCGGCAGCGATTGGCGGCGACTCGTCGCCAACAAGTCGGTCGGCTGGGGTTGGCGTTACACGCTGGGGACCGCGAGTTGGCTCGGCGAAACGTTGCTCCCCGGCCGTGTGGTCGGAGGCGATCACTACAACCCCTTCACCAACACCGTCCACATCTACTCGGATGTTCCCGCGGTCGCCCTTCACGAGGGAGGTCACGCCAAGGACTTCGCCCGGCGGTACTACAAGGGAACCTATGCGGCGGTGTACCTGCTCCCCGTGACGCCCCTGTGGTACGAAGCCGTGGCGACGAACGACGCGCTCAGCTATCTGCGCGCGGAAGGAACCTTGGAAGACGAGCAGGCTGCCGACAAAGTGCTGTATCCCGCCTATGGAACGTACGTCGGCAACGCGCTCTCGAATGTGGCTCCGGCGCTCGGAACTCCGCTGTTCGTGGCAGGAGTGCTCGGCGGTCATCTGGCCGGTCGAGTGCAGGCGCGGCGGATTGCAGCTTCGCGATCGGCCGGTCCGAGTTCCATCCGAGAGGCGAACATCGAAGTGCTGTCACCCGCCACAGAGGATCAATCCCAGAGTGTTGTACCGATCGACGATGCTCGGTTGCCGTGATTGGTGACACTGTTCGATGAAGCGGTTGGAAGACGATCAGCCAGTTGAAAAGACGTAGAACAGGCGGCTCACCTGCTCGTGTTTCTGGCTGAAATCACAGGCGAGCCGCCGGTGCGACGACTTTTCCAACAGGCCGCTCGACGTACAGCGCTGATCTGACCGTCGTCGTGGTGATGGTTTTAGCCCGGAGGGCGGCAGATGGTTGCCCACGGCGCAAGCCGTGGGAGATCGGTCGCAGTCTGCAATCAGCCCGGAGGGCGACACATCGAAGGAAGCTGAAGGTGCTTCGAAGTATCGCCCTCCGGGCTAATGCGTCATCTTCGCCACTCAACCCACGGCTCACGCCGTGGGCTACCATCTGCCGCCCTCCGGGCTGAAGAACTGTCGTCAGCCTTCAGCTACGAAACCGCCAAGTGAGCGCTGTAGGTCTACGCCAGGATCTCGCTGATCACGCGTTGCGATTCGACCCCGGTCAGGCGCTGCTCCAGTCCCTGGAATTTATAGGTGAACCGTTCGTGGTCGATGCCGAGGCAGTGCAGGACTGTTGCGTTCAGGTCATTCACGTGGCACGGATTGGCGACGACGTTGTAACTGAAATCGTCGGTCTCGCCGTAGGTCACGCCTCCCTTGATGCCGCCGCCCGCCAGCCACATGCAGAAATTGCGCGGATGGTGGTCGCGGCCGTAGTTTTCCTTGGTGAGCGTTCCCTGCGAATAGACGGTCCGACCGAATTCACCACCCCAGATCACGAGCGTGCTGTCGAGCAGGCCGCGTCGTTTGAGATCCGTCAGCAGCGCCGCTGTCGGTTGGTCGGTGTCGTAACATTGCGACGTGATGTCGCGCGGCAGATTGCCGTGCTGGTCCCAGCCGCGATGCAGCAGTTGCACGCCACGCACTCCCCGCTCGATCATCCGCCGCGCCAGCAGCGCACTGGCGGCGAACGTCCCCGGCTTCAAGACCTCGGGACCATACATGTCGAGCGTCTCCTGAGTTTCGCCCTTCAAGTCGGTCAGTTCCGGAACGCTGGACTGCATGCGAAACGCCATCTCGTACTGCGCGATGCGCGTCTGGATCTCGGGATCGCCGAGTTGTTCAAAGCTGCGCTTGTTGAGCTGTCCGATCGCGTCGAGGATCACTCGCCGATCGCCGGACTGGACGCCCGGCGGATTCTGCACATACAGCACGGGATCACCCACGCTGCGGAGCGCGACACCGTTGTGACTGGACGCGAGAAACCCGCTGCTCCACATGCGGGTGAACAACGCCTGCGCCGCCGCGCCCGACGACCAGACCGGCGTCAACACCACGAAGGCCGGCAGATCGTTGCTCTCGCAACCGAGTCCGTACGACAGCCACGAACCGAGACTCGGCTTGCCCGGAATTTCGCTGCCGGTCATGACGAAGGTGCAGGCCGGGTCGTGGTTGATCGCGTTCGTGTGAACCGACTTGATCAGCGCGATGTCGTCAACCAGTTTGGCGGTGTGCGGCAGCAGTTCACTGACCCACGTCCCGCACCGGCCATGCTGGGCGAACTTGAACTTGGACGGCGCCACCGGCAGCCGGGTCTGGCCGCTGGTCATCGTGGTGATCCGCTGCCCCATCCGCACGCTGTCGGGCAGCTCCTTGTCGAAATGATCGGCGAGCACCGGCTTGCGGTCCCACAAGTCGATCTGCGACGGCCCGCCGTTCATGTGCAGGTAGATCACCGCCTTCGCCTTGGGAGCAAAGTGTGGCAACCCCGGCAGCGGCGGATTTATCAACTCGGCCGCGCGGGCGTTCGAAGTGTTGACGCCACTCCCGAGCATCGACGCCAGAGCGACACCACCCAGCCGAAGTCCCGTCGAACCGAAGAACTGCCGGCGCGTCTGCAACCGGTGAAAATCAACAAGTGGAGTCATGCGGGGCTTCCCCAAAAGTGACATGGAGCAACGGCGGTCAGTCTATCAACGGCCGAATCACAGGTCGACCAAGGCATCCAGCGCCGCATGTCGGGTTGCTGATGTCGCAGCGCGGAAAGAAGTGGATGGTGGGTAGTGGGTGGCAATGCCAGTCGAATGCATTGCTTGCTCTTCTTCCCTTCCGTGACTTTCCGTACTTCTACTGTCCGTTGGTCTTTATCAAATCTAAGGTTTTGTGGGACATTCTCTTCGGGGGTTTTGTGAACCAGGAAGGGAGTCTGCCATGGATG
>JAYTIB010000370.1:0-1837 GCA_043732205.1 Schlesneria sp.
GAAGTGGTCTTGAATCAAGAGTGCGGAGTGATTGCTTGGGATGAACAAAGGTCCGAGTAAGCGTCTGGCTAATGTCAATTTGTTATTGGCTATTGGCTAATGGCTAATGGCTAATGGCTAATGGCTGCTCGTGCCGTTGATGCTGTCGGTTCCCAGGATCAGCCGCGCGGCCCGGCAGGGATTCGCGGGTTCGATGTCGCGCGGCACTTCCTGGCCGGTGGTGAAGTACGAGATGGGCAGGCCGATGTCTCGCGCAGCCGACAGCAATCCACCGCAGCCGGTCGCTTCATCGAGCTTGGTGAAGACGAGTGATGTCGGCCGGATGGCGGCGAAGCGTTCGGCCGTCGCACGCAGCGCGTTCGCTCCGGACGCGAGACTCAGCACGAGGTAGACGTGGTCGGGACAAACGGCGTCGATCAGTTGTTTCAATTCGGTCAGGCGGCGGTCATCGTGCGGGCTGCGTCCCGCCGTGTCGATCAGGACCAGATCGCAATCGAGGAACGAGTCGAGCGCCTCCTGCATTTCGGCGGCGCTGGTGACGATCCGCATCGGCAGGTCGATGATCTCGGCATACGTCCGCAGTTGTTCGACGGCGGCCACGCGATAGGTGTCGACAGTGATCAGTCCCAGCTTGCAGCCCTGCTGCACGCCGAAACGTCCCGCCAGCTTGGCCAGTGTCGTCGTCTTGCCGACGCCCGTCGGGCCGACGACCATCGCAATCTGGCGTCGTCCGGTGACCAGGGCCAGCGCGCGGTCGCAGGAAATGCGTTGTTCAATCAGCGCCGTCAACAACGCCATCGTCGAGGCGGTGTCCGCGAGTTGTCCCGGTGCCGCTCGCCGATGCAGCGTCACAATCAGTTCCCGCGCCAGTCCCTCTTCAACGTCCGCCTCGATCAATGTCATGTAATGCGGAAACAGTTCGGGGGGGATCTCGATCAGGCCGCGCGGTTCTGTGCGTCGGCCCAGATCGGCGATCATTTGTTGCAGAACATCCAGGCGCTGTTCCATCGAGCGCGTTGCGACTTGTTCCGGAGCGGTGTTGCCCGGCGATGTCGGACGCGGAGCAGGCGGCAACATTCCGCGAGCCACTTCCTTGGCGAGATTCTGCCAGGTCTCGTCGGAGGCCGCCGCCGATGAATCGCGGGATGCTTGAGCGCGGGATGCGGGTGCTGGTTCGGGTGATGCCGATGCGGGTGAAACTTCGGAATGGAGCGCCAGCCCGTTTCGTGGCGGTTCGGTCTCGGGCAACAGCGGAGGTGGCGGTGCCAGATCAGAACGTGATCTGCCCGCGCGATCGGGTTTGCGCGCGATCGTCCTCGTGTGGGACTGGTTCGAATCGGTGGCGCTGTCGGAAACGGATGCCTCGACGGACACGGCGGCAGACGGTTTCGACGCACGCGGCTTCATCGGGGGTTGCGCACTGATTCCCCCGGCATTCGCCAACTTCAACGCGGCAGCGGCCGCGATCGTACCGGCGTTGGAGGCGACCAGATTGCGTGACTGTTGAGTCGCCGAACGCGGCGTTTGACGGGAGGTCGCGGGTTGAACCGCCCGGACTTCAAACTCTTGCCGCGATGACAGCCAGCCGAACAAGCCGCCGGACGAGACTCGTTTGACGTCCAGCACCTCGGCCGCCAGACCCATCTCGCGCCGGACCTGGGCCAGCGCCTCATCGGCGGTTGCGGCACGGAACGTTCGAATTGTTTGGTTCATGGTAATCTCGCTCGACCGAGAGTTTCGACGGGGAAGTGTGCGTGTCACGAGACGGCGGCGGCGGCGAATTCAGTTTCAATAGGAACACGTCCCGTCGGCGGAGCGACGGGACTACAGTAGTCCC
>JAYTIB010000371.1:0-5018 GCA_043732205.1 Schlesneria sp.
GCGATCCTGGATGTCCCCTCGCCGTATTCCACAGATTCAGTCGTCCCCGTCAGTCCCTACTCGGCCTCCGCCGCAACCACGGGAAATACTCCCGCAACGGCGAATGGAACGACTCCAGTGAACGGAACGTCAACGACTCCGCCGAACCACGGCAACCCTTACATCTACAAGCTCCATCTGACCCATTGAACACACGACCTTGAAACGCTGCCGGCTTTCACGCGCGGACCGGCAGTCTGCTGACGCGAGATTCCCGACTCAATCTTCGGAACATCCCAATGATCGCCGAACCAACCGTTCCCCCCGCCATCGATCCGCGACAAGCCTTTCAGGTGCTGAAGACGCGCATTCACCGCCAGATGGTCGATGCCATCGATCTGTCCAAGGCCGGGCAGTTGGCGGAACGCGACCTGCGCTCACAACTGCGGAACCTGGCGTCCCACCTGTGCGCGCAACAAACCGTGAACCTGCCGGTCGACGAGCGCGAGGCGATGGTTCGCGAGATCATGGACGAGATCTACGGCTTCGGACCGATCGAACCGCTGATGAACGATCCCGACGTGAGCGACGTGCTCATCAACGGACCAGACAGCGTGTTCATCGAACGCAACGGTCTGCTCGAAAAGACCGACATCCGGTTTGCCAATGACGACCATTTGATCCACTTCATCCAGCGGCTGGTCGGTCGTGCCGGCCGGCGCATCGACGAAGTGTCGCCGATGGTCGACGCCAAGCTGCCCGACGGTTCCCGCCTCAACGCGGTGATTCCGCCACTGGCGCTCCGCGGCCCCACGGTCTCGATTCGCCGGTTCAAGTCCAAGGGGGTCACGTTTGAAGACATGGTGCGGTCCGGATCGCTGACGCCGGAAGTGGCCGACTTCATGGTCGCCTGCGTCCGCGGACGGATGAACATCGTCGTCAGCGGCGGTACCGGTGCCGGCAAAACCACGATGCTCAACAACATCAGCCGGTTCATTCCGGAAACCGAACGCGTCGTCACGATCGAACAAACGGCCGAACTGCAACTGCAGCAGCGCGACGTGGTCGCCTTGGAAACCCGGCCGCCCAACGTCGAGGGCCGCGGTGAAATCACCCAGCGCGACCTGCTGAAGAACAGCCTGCGAATGCGGCCCGACCGGATCATCGTCGGCGAAGCGCGCGGCGGCGAAGTCCTCGACATGTTGCAGGCCATGAACACCGGCCACGACGGTTCGATGAGCACCGTCCACGCCAACGACACCCGCGACGCCCTCGACCGCATGGAGTTGATGATCGCCCTGTCCGGTGTCGAACTGCCCATGAACGTCGCCCGGCAGTACATCGCGTCCGCCATCCAGATCCTGATTCACATGACGCGCCTGTCGACCGGCGAACGAAAGGTGATGCGCGTTTCGGAACTGTGCGGATGCCAGGACGGCACCTACCAGATTGAAGATATTTTCGTGTACCGCATGTCCGGAGTGGATGCCGGCGGCAAGGCCCGCGGGGCCTTCTATGCCACCGGGTACGAACCGCAGGCCCTGAAGCGGCTAGCCAGCCGCGGCTGCGACATCCCCTCGCTGATGTTCGCGGCGCGCGAGTTGAACTCGAATCGTGAATACCGACCCCAACCCCGCTGAGTGACCGGCGCACGAATAAGACTGTTAAGACTGTCGGGATTTGGCGACCACAAACCGTAGCAGGGACGCCTCGTCCGTGCGGCATAACGTGACCTGCTGTGGAATTGGCCCGCACGGACGAGGCGTCCATGCTACGAATGTTATTGATACGCCGGTCCTGAGTGACCGCATGGGCAAGGCTCCCGCCGAGCCGTGTTGTTCCCGCAATCTGTTTTTCTGAAGGAGCATTCCGATGGCTGCGACCACCACCGGTTGGCAACCACTGACACCACAACCCGAGTTTGCCGGCATCCTGAAAGATCAGGAAACGTTCGGCACGGGACGGGGTGAGGGTGCGGCCGACCAGATCAACAGTTGGTTCGACGAACTGATGCTGCAGTCCGGACTGGGAATCAGCCCGCCCATGATGCTGATGCTCTGCGTGTGCGCCGCGCTGAGCCTGGGGGGCGCGATCTTCGTGGTGCAGGAGAACCTGCTGACCACCGCCCTCGGCTTCCTGATCGGATTCATGCTGCCCGTCGTCGTCACCATGGTGGTCCGCACACGGCGTCAGGACAAGATGACCAGCCAGATCCCACCCATGCTCGAAGAACTGGCCCGCGCGGCCAAGACCGGCCGCAGTGTCGAGCAAAGCCTGCAGTTGGTCACGGTCGACACGCCCGATCCCCTGGGAGCGGAATTGAAGCTCGCCACGGGACGCATCGAAATGGGGATTCCGCTCAAGGATGCCCTGCGCGACCTGCCGCGCCGCACCGGACTGATGACCCTCGGACTGATGTGCATGTCCCTGGTCGTGCAACAGCAGACCGGTGGAGACTTGGTCGGCGTGCTGGAGCGGCTGTCGCGAACCGTGCGCGACCGCCTGCTGTTCATGGGCCGGCTGCGGGCGGCCACGGCCGCCAGCCGGGCCACCGCCGTCCTGATGATCGTGCTCCCTCCGGCGGTCCTCGCCTTCTTCGTCTACCGCAAACCAACCTATCTCGAAGAATTGCTGTCGTCGTCCTGGGGTCGCAATACCACGATCATCGCGATCTGCCTCGAAATCGCCGGAGCCGTGTGGGTGATGCGAATCCTCAAGGACAGCGAACAGACGTGATGCGACACCGACAGATTTGATTCGTGGGAACAAGACTTCGCATCGCTCGATCGACACCACGGCCCGGCCCGTCCCAGCGCCCGGCAGAACAGAATAACGGCGGGAGTTTGAGATGAACCCAATCTGGTTGCCTGCGTTCTACGGCATCTGCGGCGTCCTGATCGCCGTGCTGCTGGTTCGCCTCTGGTTCAAGAACCGCACGGCGCGGCCGTCCACCGCGCCAGCGCCGGTTGTGATGCCGAAAGCCGTTGCGAAAACTCCGGCCGCAGCCGTCGCTCCGACCGTTGCTTCAACCGTTGCACAGACTGCTGCGCCGACCAAAGCCGCCAGTGTCGCCAACTCCGGCCTGCCGACCATGTCCGTGGCGGCGGCTGTGATGCCCCCGGTTCACGTCGCGTCCGCCGCTTCCAGCAGCGTTCCCGAGCCCTATTTTGCAGCCTCGTCATCGACGATCGTGCGCTCTTCGGCTGCGCCGACTTGGGAAGACCGCCGGTTGCTCGAACAATTTGCGGGGCCGTCCCGATTGAACGCCAACGCGATGCCCCGCGTCCTGGCGGCGGATGTCCCCGGAACCGATGACAGTGACCGGACATTCGGATCGTCGCTGAATCCGGCACTCGCCTCGTTGTTCCCCGACTCTCCCGAGCGGCGGGAGGATGCCCGCCGGGAACTGAATGCCGCCGGCTACTACAATCCGCACGCCCTCGAAAACCTGGCGGCACTGCGTTACGCGCTGATGATGCTCAGCATCCTCGTGTTCGGCGGACTGCTGTTGATCGTCCCCGCGCGACTGGAACCGCTCGTCATCGGCGGACTGGTGCTCGGACCGCTGCTGGGCTGGGCCGTTCCCATGCTGCAGATTCGCAGCAAGGCGGCCGGCCGCATCCGTGAAATCGGCCGCGCCATGCCCGACCTGCTGGACATGCTGAACATGTGCGTCAGCCAGGGGCTGACCGTCCCCGACGCCCTGAAACGGATTCTGCGCGACTTCCGCACCGTCTACCCGGCACTGTCCCAGGAACTGGGCATCGTGCTCGAACAGGCCAAGATCAACGACCTGCATGGCGCGCTGGAAAGCTTTGCCCGGCGAATCAACCTGCCCGAAGTCCACTCGTTCACCACGCTGCTGATTCAGACGGAGCGGATGGGAACCAGCATCTCGCAGGCGTTGACGACGTACAGCGACACGATGCGGGAAAGCCTGAAGCAGCGGGCCGACGAAAAGGGAAACCGCGCGACCTTCCGGCTGCTGTTCCCCACTGTGATCTGCCTGATGCCCGCGGTCTACCTGTTCCTGATGGGGCCCGCCGTGAATGAGTTGGCCAAGTTCTTCAACGGTGGCGGACGCAACTCGCTGGACACCGGCTCCAGCACCATCCAGCGGTTGAACACACAGCGCGGGGCAACCCCAGGCACGTAGTCCATAGCCAGGATGATTCATGAGCCGCGCGGCGCTAGCCCCGGTTCCCGCAATGACCGGCCGCCAGCGCGGATCGGAATGAACGGCGAGTCGCGAATGCAGAATGTGCGGGCAATCGTTTCTGCCCGGCGTTCTCATTCGCTATTCGCCGTTCCTCATTCCTCATTCGCGATTCAAGAGCCCGCCGGCGAACGATGACCGGATTCAGCAAACTGGTCCGGCCGCAATTCGCACCCGGCTCGATACGCCGCGTTCCCCCAGTGGCACAGCGCACCCGACGCGAGTCCGGTCGAGAGGTCCGCAGTCGGAGCCTGCCGGCTGCGAACACTCGCGACGAAGTTCGACAGGTGCGCCGTGAGCAGATCCGACGCGTCGGCCGCGACGATCTCGCCGTGGTCGTAGACCTTCCAGCCACCCCGGTCGACGACCAGCGTGCCGTTGTCGCCGTGAAAGGCCACGCCGGAACTGCGGCCTTCCACGCCGTGTGACGACCACAGCCGCTGCTCCCATAGGATCGACTTCGTGCCGAAGTCGTACTGCACCGAGAGCGCATCCGGCGTTTCCTGGTCATCGTCGAACGAGTACTTTCCTCCCACCGCCGAAACGCGATGGGGGACCGACACTTGCAGGCCCCAGCGCGCCACATCGAGCATGTGAACACCCCAGTGGGCCAGTTCACCGCCGCCGTAATCCCAGAACCACCGCCAGTTGAAATGGAACCGGTTCGGCTGAAACGCGCGGGCCGGTGCGGGACCGAGCCACGCCGCATAGTCGACATGGGCCGGCACTTCGACGATGGCGCGGCGGCCGATGCTCTTGCGGCGATGCACGATCCACGCCTTCGCCAACCGCACGGTTCCCAGCTTGCCCGACTGCACGAACT
>JAYTIB010000372.1:0-5012 GCA_043732205.1 Schlesneria sp.
CAACGAAACGAACTCGCCCGAGCCTCACACTACGAATCCCGTAACATCCTCCCGCCACTCAAGAACCGCCTCAGAACCTAAAGCGGACAGTAGAAGTAAGTTTTCCACACCGACTTCGACGTCGACAGTCGAAGTCGTCGCGCACTCGACCCCTGAACACTCGCAACTTTCGAAAAGCCATTGGTCCCCGAAACCGTTTTCCACTTGTGAGATCACGCGATGAAACGACGATTGCTGTGTCTGGTGCTGTTGCTGGGACAAGTTTCGGTGGCGGGGGCTCACGATGCGTGGGTGCAGACGAACACGAACATCATCCGCTCAGGCGACGCGGTGCATGTTGATCTGATGCTCGGCAATCACGGCAACGACCACCGGGACTTCAAGCTGGCGGGCAAGGCTTCGTTGGCGAACGCCTCGCTGAAGATTCATGCTCCCGCAGGCAAGCCGTTTGATGTGAGGGACCGGCTGGTCGACATCGGTTACGCGCCGAAAGACGGGTTCTGGACGACGAAGTTCGCGGCGACGGAGCCCGGCTTGTATCTGGTCGATCACCTCGCTGAGGCGGTCGTGAACCACGGCACTCCGATGCGGAGCGTGAAGAGCGGCAAGACGTTTTTCGTCGTCACGAAGTCGATGGACAAGATCCCACACGAGCATCCCGGCTTCGACAAGGTGCTGGGCCATCCGCTGGAAATCGTCCCCGAGGCCAACACGGTCACGCCGATGGGACCGGACGTTCCCATTCGGGTGAGGGTGTTGTTTCAGGGCAAGCCGCTCAAGGACGCGCGCGTGACGTTCATCCCGCGTGGTGCCACTCTGGCGGACGGGTTTGACGCCACCTTCGAAAGAAAGACCAATGAGAACGGCCGCTGCTTCTACTTCCCCAAGGAGGGGAATTACTACCTCGTCGTCGTGCATCACAAGACGGACGAGAAGGGGGCCGACTACGAATCGACGGCGTATTCGGCGACGCTGACCGTTTTCGTTCCCGAAGTCTGCGCCTGCTGTGGCGAGTAGCCCTCAGAGGCTGTGAAAGAATTGGTAGCGGAACTCGCCAGAGTTCCGTTTTCGCGGCGAATTCGGAAGTCTGGCGACTTCCGCTACAGAAGAGTTCACAGCCTCTCACTCGTCGTTCTCAAGATGAAGAATGCGCCGGCACGTCGAAGCGATCGGGAAGACTCGACACCGAAGCCTGTTCCCTTCAGAATGTGCCCGCCACGAGACACGGCACTTCGCCGTCTTGATAACCATCGCGGGTTTGTCGGGTGCGGTTGTTTCCATTGTGACTGTCGCTCGTGGCCAACGGATCATGTTCAATTGAATTGGGAGACTCTGGTTTCATGAATACTCACGGTGCGGCGGCAGTGGCGGATGCGGATCACGGACACGCGGTGGCAGAAAGCGGCGAACGCTTTGAGAAGTCGGAGCTGACGTACTTCGTCGACGAAGACAAGACCGCGGGTGTGAACATTGGCAAGCTTCTCGCCGGGGTGTTCCTGATTTCGTTCGTCCTGATGTCGGGCGTCTGCTTCTGGATGCTGAGCAACGCCCACGACGGCCACGACCCCCAGGCGGGCATCGGCGTTGACGCGGGTGATGAGCATCATTGAGTTGGGGCTTGCGGGAGAACCGATACGCGTCCCGTCGGCGGAGCGACGGGACTACGGTAGTCTCGTCGCTCCGCCGACGAGACAGAACAAGCATCGCAACCCGGGCTATTCGACACCCGCGCTATTCGACGGACAGCCCCAGGCGCTGTCGGGCCAGTTCCGCCCACGGGCCGCGCTGGTCGAACTTGAGATAGCAGCGCCAGTGGTCGGCGGCTTCATCCTGTCGATCGGTCCGTTCGAGCAGTTCCGCCAGATGGAAGTGCGCGTCGGGATAGTCCGGGTGCAGGTCGAGGGCCACGCGGAACGCTTCTTGGGCGGCGCGGATCTGGCCGGTCTCATCCAGCAGGCAGCCGAGTTGAGTCCACGCTTCGAGGAAGTTGTGATCCAGTTCGACGGTCATGTAAAACCGTTCGATCGCCGATTCCGGATGTCCCTGGCGGTAGAGCACGTCGGCCAGATGAAAGTGATGCGCGGGGTTGAGCGGATCATCGATGAGCGCCAGCCGGAACGCTTCGATCGCAGCGTCGATTTCGTTCTCCTCGGCCAGACGGCAGCCTTCCTGAAACCAGTCGCTGGCGGTCCATTCCCGGCGGTTCACCGTGTCGTGAGCTTCGCTAGATGACGGAACCGCAGCGGTGAGCGGCCGCAGCGGAATGGTGTCCGGTTCGTCAGGGCAGGGGGCAGGCACGTCGAAGTCGAAGACGCGCTGGCCCGTCGATGGCTCGATCAGTCCGGCGGCATCACGGTAGACCAGGTGGCGGCCGCGGACGAGGACGTCCAGTTGAGCCAGCGGTCGGTCGATATTCGGCAGGATGGTTCTCAGCCGTTCCAGCCCCGCCGCCAATTCGTCGAGCTTCACGCCTGATTGGGCGAGCTCGTACAACCGCCGCGCTCCGGTCACTTCTTGGAAGTCGAAGTACGACAGGCGGAACACCTTCTTCGCCGCCTTGATCAACCCCGCCCGTTCCCACCGGCGAATCTCATGCACCGAGATGTTCAGCAACTGGCTGAGCATGGCGGGGGTGTAGAGCTGAAGCTGCCGCCGTTCCTGCGGCTCGACGTTGAGCAGCGTCAACCATTCGGACTCGGACAGAATCCGGACCGGCTCGCCCTTGTCGTGCAGTTGCCGAGCCTGGTCGAGTTTGACCGAGATCCGTCCGTCGGCTTCCAGCGGCCATCCCTCTTCACCCACCACCAGTAGAGTGGTCTGATGGCTGACATGCTGCGACGACTGCCCGCCGTGCTGTTCGACCAGGTCCATCGCGTGGCGGTGCGTCATCGACGCCAGTGTGCCGGTGAAGGCGACTCGCTCGCCCTGCAGGATGGGGGAGCTTTCAATCGGTTTCGCATCAACATCGGCTTGGTCGTGCATGGCGTTTCGCAGGGTGAGTGGCGGGTGATTTTGGCCGGAAGTATAAAGCTACCGCTTCGGCGAACGAAGCGTGGGGAGCGAAAGTGGATTTCAAGGTGGGAGTCCGGCGATGCGAACGAAAGCCTTATTCGGCCTGATGCTGGTCACGACGAGCGTGCTGCTGGTGGGGATGCGAAGTGGTCTGCGGGCCGAAACCGACGACGAAGGATTGAAAGAGGATTACCGCCGCCTCGAAGGGACTTGGGAAACCGAAGTCCGCGACGCCCAGGGCAACGTGGTAAACGTCGTCAAATCCGAACGGGATCGGAAGTCGGTCGTCACCGCCTATGACCACAAGGGGAATGTGCTGCATTCCCACACCTCCGACTTTGAACTGAAGCGCGTCGGCGACGTGCGGATCTTTCGATATTGGAACCGCACCGTGACTCAGGGGCCGGACAAGGGAACAAACCAGAAGGAACCCCGCGAGTACATCTACAAGATCGTGGGTGATCGGCTGTACGAGATTCAAGGCGCATTGATCAGCCAAGAACGTCAGTCCCCCTCGGTCACCGTTTGGAAACGACGCGACAAAGAAGCCTGAACAGATCTCAACCAACCTGAACCAACCTGAAGTATTCATCCACGGACGGTGTCCACCGCCCGTGCTCTTGGAGCCAAGACGATGACAGCCTTGCAAACGAACGACCCGGCCGTGTGGGACGCCCTTCAGCGCGAACGGATCCGTCAGCGCGACGGACTGGAATTGATCGCCTCGGAGAACTACACGTCGGCCGCCGTGCTGGAAGCGGCGGGAACGATCCTGACGAACAAGTACGCCGAGGGATATCCCGGCCGCCGCTACTACGGCGGGTGCGAATTCGTCGATCAAGTTGAATCGCTGGCCATTCAGCGGGCGAAGCAATTGTTCGGGGCCGAGCACGCCAACGTGCAGCCTCACGCCGGATCGCAGGCCAACATGGCGGTCTATCTGACGCTGATGAAGCCGGGCGACAGTTATCTCGCGATGAATCTGGCTCATGGGGGACACCTCACACACGGCCATCCGCTCAACTTTTCGGGACAGCTTTACACGCCGATCCCCTACGGTGTGCGCGAGTCCGACCACCGGATCGACTTCGACGAGGTGGCACGGCTGGCGCGCGAGCACAAGCCGAAGCTGATCCTGGCCGGGGCCAGTGCCTATCCGCGCGAGATCGATCACGCGAAGTTCGCGGAGATCGCGCGCGAGATCGGCGCCAAGCTGTGGGTCGACATGGCCCACTACGCGGGACTCGTGGCGGGTGGCGTTCACAACAGCCCTGTGCCGGTCGCCGACTTCGTGTCGAGCACCTCGCACAAGACGCTGCGCGGCCCGCGATCGGGCTTCGTTCTCTGCAAGGAAGAGTACGCGAAGGATCTCGACAGGTCGGTCTTCCCCGGCATGCAAGGCGGGCCGCTGATGCACATCATCGCGGCCAAGGCGGTCTGCTTCGCGGAAGCGATGCAGCCGTCGTTCAAGGACTACGCCCGCCAGATCGTCGCCAACGCCAAGACACTCGCTGAAACCCTGATGGCCGGCGGGATCAAGCTGGCCAGCGGCGGGACCGACAATCATCTGATGCTGTGCGACGTGACGGCCATCGGCCTGACCGGCAAGATCGCCGAGAAGGCGTTGGATCACGCGGGGATCACGGTGAACAAGAACATGATCCCGTTCGATCAGCGCAAGGCGCTCGATCCGAGCGGCATCCGCATCGGTACGGCGGCGCTGACGACGCGGGGCATGAAACAGGACGAGATGAAACGGGTGGGGCAGTGGATCTTGTCCGTGCTCCGCGCGCCGGAGGATGAGGCCGTGGCCGGACGGGTTCGCGAGGAAATCCGCGAGTTTTGCACCGCGTTCCCCGTCCCGGCGATCGTCTGATTTGAATCGTTTAACCCTGAGCCAACGGCGAAGGGGGAATGGGGAGACGCGCGTGTCTCCGCTGGCACGTTCGGCATACGCATCAGGCCGCTGGCACCCGCCGCCTTCGCCGTTGGCTCAGGGT
>JAYTIB010000373.1:0-5010 GCA_043732205.1 Schlesneria sp.
GCTTGGTATTCCCGACACTCCGCCAACCCAGGGCGTTGCCCTGGGCTGGCATAACACCGCCCCTTTGGGGCTGAAATCCCAAAAGGCGCAACTTCAAAACGCGTGGTCGAGGGCGTCGGGAAGTCTCTCGTGAATTCCTCCCTCGCTGACGCTTCGGGTTAGTCTTTAGTTGGTTTCTCACCAATGCAGTACACGGTCTCGGTGCCGCGAATGATGATCTTGTCCTTGACGAAAAACGGGGTGCCGACGAAGCCCCCGTCGAGTTTATTGAGGTGGGCCAGCTTGTAGTCTCGCCCGAGTTCGAACACGGCGGTGTTGCCGGCGTCGTCGAAGAAGAAGACTTGTTTCTCCGTCGCGACCGGGCTGGCGTAGGCGAACTGGGCGCGCGTCAAACCGTCAATCTTCAAGCCCGATTCGATCGCCTCGGTCTTGATTGCTTCATCACCACCCCGGTCTGCGCCGCCGCCCCCACCGGGGACCGGCAGGACTGCGCCGGTTTTCGCGTCGATGATGTGCAGCCGGCACTTTTGGCTCTCGATCGTGTAGATCAGGCCGTCTCTGTAAATCGGTGAGGCCATGAATGCTCCCTTGAGCCTGGTCTTCCAGAGCTCGCTCAGCCGCATCCCCGATTCGGCTTTGGCGGGGAGTTGCAGCGCCCGGGCCTTGCCATCAATGAGATAAACCACGTTGCCCTCGACCAGCGGCGTGGTGAAGGTCGACTCGAACAACCCGGCGCACAGGATCTCGCCCTTGGCCAGACTGACGATGTCACCGGCCGGCGTGATGGCGACCTCGACGCCGCCGATCGTTGTGATCGCGGGGGTGCCGTGGGTCGGCTTGGCATCCGCGGCTTTCCACCGCGTTGACCCGTCTTTCGCGTTCAGGGCCAGCAGGCAACCCCAGGTCAGGATGATGCGGTCTCCGGTGAAGATCGGTGACGAACTGAAGTACTCTTCCTCTTCGGCCGTCTCGATAATCCTGATCCACTGCTGGTTCCCCCGCAGGTCGTAACAGGCACAGAGCCCCATCGCGTTGATGTAGAAGACGAGCTCGCCGTTGCTGGTGGGAGTGGGGGTCGACTGCTTGCTGTCGCCGCCGCATCCGCGCATCAGCTTCTTCGACAGACCGGCCGGGATGTCGCGGCTGTCGGGACTGAAGAGATCCTTCTGCCAGAGGATTTTCCCATCGGCGATGTCGAGACAGATCAGGCTCCCCATTTCGGCCGTCACGAAGATCTTGTTCCCGACGACGATCGGCGACGAATAGCCGCCGATCGCGACCGGCGTCTTCCAGAGAACATTCCTGTCCATCCGCCATTCGGAGGGAGGATGAATGTTTGGAAAGCGGCCGCTGCCATCGAACCGCCACATGACGTTGACGGCATCAGCCGCGTTTGCATCGGCAGCTCGGGCCGTCTTCAGATCCTCTGATTTCACGACGGCGACAAGAATCGCAACAAGCAGAACACAACGAACGAATTCCCTTGAGATGGGGCTCGCCACAGGCAGAGCCATCGCCATCTTCAATGTAGGGTGGGACAAGCTCGCTTCGAGCGCCGGCCCACCATCATGGAATCGCCCGACATGATGGTGGGCCGGCGCGGCGAAGCGCCGCTGGTCCCACCCTACCGATGCCCGCGCCAGCTTGTTCGCGACCATTCCACGATGCACGGCTTCCGGTTCTCGTTCGGGCGACGGTTCCGTTACCACAGCGTGTATCCCCCGTCGATCACCACCGCCGCGCCGGTCATGTAGCGTGACGCATCGCTGGCGAGGTACACGGCGAGTGGTCCGAGATCCTCGGGTTGGCCGAAGTCCCCCTGCGGAATCTGTTCGCGAAACTTCGAGATGACATCGGGGTGTTCACTCGCCCAGCGCACGTTCGGCGCGGTCATGAATCCACCGGGACAAATCGCGTTGACCGTGACACCATGCGGCGCCCAGTCGGCGGCGGCGGCCCGCGTCAGTTGGATCACGCCGGCCTTGGACGTTTCATAACTGCGACCACCGATTCCGCGGTTGGCGATCATGCCCGAGATCGACGCGACGTTGATCACCCGACCGCCACGACCGCGACGGACCATCGCGCCTCCCAGATGCTTCATACACAGAAAGGTGCTCGTGAGATTGAGGTCCATCAGTTGCTGCCATTGCTCGAGCGTCTGCTCTTCGAGCGGCACATTGATTCTGCGGCCGCCGACATTGTTGATCAGGATGTCGATCGGTCCGAATTCGGCCAGCACGCGCTCGCAGATCGCCTCACATTCATCCGGCAGTCCCACGTCACCAATGACGGTAAACGCGGAACGACCGAGTCGGCGAATGTCCTCAGCCGTCGCCTCCAGGCTGGCGGCTTCACGGCTGGCGAGCACGACGTCGGCCCCCGCGTCGGCGATGGCGAGTGCCATTTCGCGCCCCAAGCCGCGACTTCCGCCCGTGATGAACAGCCGTTTTCCCGTCACTCGAAACCGGTCGAGAATGCCCATCTGATTCCCCATCTGAAGAAGGTCCGCCCTGAATTGACGGCGGGCATTCTATCGTGCGGCGCGTGCGATAGAATGCCCGCGAGGGCTGCGCCTCAGACCAACGAATCGAAGAATTGCAAATTGATGATTGCAAATTTCAAATTTCAAATTGAAAGACACCGAGTCGTACTTCAATTTGCACTTTGCAATTATCAATTTGCAATTTGCAATCTCTTCACGAACGTGACTCCACACCGGGCCGCGATCGTGATCGTGATCTCGGCGAAGACCAGTGAATTGAAGTGAACAGACAGGATCCGTGGCATGCTTCCGATCAGTTATGGAACCGCCGTCTCGCGAGCCGTGCGACTTCGTTGTCCGCGATGCGGGGAAGGCGAACTGTTTCGCAACTGGTTCACCATGCACCCGACGTGCGACCACTGCCATCTGCGCTACGAGCGAGCGCCCGGATATTTCCTGGGGTCGACCTACGTCAACTACGGCTTCATCGCATTGACCATGACGGTCATGTACATGGGTTTGCACTTCGGCGCGGAGATCAGCAATCAATGGTTGGCCGGACCGCTGATCGCCTATTGCACCGTCGTGCCGCTGATTCTGTTCCGCCATGCCCGCTCGTGGTGGCTGGCGATGGACTGCTACTTCGATCCCACCAGCTTTGCCAAGTCGGAGGACTACATGGTCCGCGGCGAGGAATTGCAGCAACCCGCCGATGATGACGGTCATCCGGGACCACAGGGCTGACAACGGGACTCAGGCAGTCGGCAGGAAATGATCGACCCGTAGGACGGATTTTCAATCCGTCCCGCGTGGACGGACGGATTGAAAATCCGTCCTACGTCATTGGCAGTTGATTTCCTGCGGACTGCCTCAGAGTGGAAACCGAAGGGAATCCAATCGTCTCCGTGCGTTTTCGAAGTGGACGCGCAAGTCGAGACTCAGTTCCTCGGCCAGTGATTCATACGGGGCATGATGCGCGATGCGGTCGCGCAGACGCTGCAGCTTGTCGAACGGGACTGGCAGTTCGACCGGGGCGGAGCCGTTTGCGATCAGGTCTTGTTCCCGCGGGAGGACGGGCAGATACACCAGCGACCCCGGCCGTGGTCTCGACACGAGCAGCATGTCGAGCGTCGCCAGCAGCCACCGGTCGCGTTCCCGTCCGGCCGCGTCATTCAACAATTCGCGCAGATCGCCGAGCAGCAGATGCTCGAATTCCAATCGAGGTCTTGCGGCAGGCGAATTGGCGGGGGCTGTCGCAATCATCGAAGTCGCCACGGGGTGCGGTGGATCTTTGGGCGGGAATACGGAGTGATTGGACGAGTTGAATGCCTGCCAATCGCAACCTGCGTGCCACAACGGAGCGGACCGGGGAATCTGTTGGGAGACAGTCGTTCTCACCACAGATTCAGCGTCATTTCCGTCCGCCAACTCGAAACGGCCTGTTTTGCAAGGGCCCGATTTCAGGGACCGGCTCCCGCGACTTGTCCATATTCGGGCAACTGTGCGAGATTGTCTGGCATGCGATCGGAGCATCCACGAAATCGTCGCTTCGAGCTTGTGTGTCTTTGTGGCGTGGGTTTCAACCCACGCAAGATGTCGTACCGCGTCGGCTAAAGCCAACGCTACATCATGTGGCGTACCGCCATTGAACTTGAAAGATTTACACGCTCTTCGCGTCGGACGGTCCTTCCCAGCCATCGCGCAATTCGTCTTGCAGCAACCGCAGGGCTGAATTAGAAGTCGCCCCTCCCTTTTCCAATCTCAATCCTTCCTGTTCCAGCAGACTGTGGCTGCCCGGAATCTCTCCGCGCACCCAGGGACTGGCGCGAGGCGACTGCTCATGCAAAACTCAGGTCACATCGCGTGTCTGATCCTGGCACTGATCCTGTCCGGCTGCACGACCGCGCGTCAGTCCAACACGGCGCGCACGGCCCGCGAACAACTGCTGATCTCCAATGCCGTGGACCAGGCTCTGGCGAAAGTGGACTTCGCGGCGTTCGAAGGGCGGCGCGTGCTGGTCGAGGAAAAGTACATGGACTGCACCGACAAGCCTTATGTCATCGGCTCGGTCCGACACCGGCTGATGCTGAACGGAGCCATGATCGCCGCCAAGCCCGAGGAAGCGGATGTCGTGATGGAACTGCGCAGCGGCGGAGTCGGCACGGATGACGCCGATTCCTACCTGGGGATTCCACAGATCGTCCTGCCCGGAATGCTGACGATTCCCGAAGTGAAACTGGTCACCCGCACCCGGCAATCCGCGCTGGCCAAGATCGGCATGGTCGCCTACGACGCGAAGTCGAACCAGTTGCTGGGAGCGGGCGGCGTCTCGTCGTCGCTGTCGGATGACAACAACCTGTTCGTGTTCGGCATCGGTCCCTTCCAATCGGGGACGGCCCGCCGGGAACTGAACGAGACCACGCCACTGCGCATGAACCAGTCCATCCAACCGCTGCCCACAACGGTGGCCTTCAACGCCGCTGCTAATGCCGAGTCGCCGGATCGCCCCGGACGGCTGCAGTTGA
>JAYTIB010000374.1:0-5003 GCA_043732205.1 Schlesneria sp.
ATGGCGGTCCAGCACAAGATGTCGCGTTGGCTTTAGCCGACGCGGTACGACATCTTGCGTGGGTTGAAACCCACGCTACAAAGATTCACAAGCTCTGACTCCTGACTCCTCCCCTTCAACCGAGCTCCCATGCCACCCGACAACGACCTGCTTCACCCGCGCGACGAAATCATGCAGACGATGGAACGGATCTATCGCCACCGCATGACGACGACCTCCGGCGGGAATCTTTCGATTCGCGAAGAGAACGGCGACACGTGGATCTCGCCGGCCCGGATCGACAAGGGGAACCTGACGCGAAACGACATCGTCCGCGTGCGGGCCGACGGTGCGATCGACGGTGCGCACAAGCCGTCGTCCGAGTATCCGTTTCACCGCGCGATCTATGAATGCCGACCCGATCTGCGCGGCATCGTGCATGCCCATCCCGTGGCGCTGGTGGCGTTCAGCATCTGCCGCGCGTTGCCGAACACGCGGCTGTTTCACCAGGCGCACTTCGTCTGCGGCGAGACGGCGTTCGCCCCCTATGCCCTGCCCGGCAGCGAACGGCTGGCGCAACACATCGCCGCAGCCTTCGCCAGCGGACTGAACTGCGTGATCCTCGAAAATCACGGCGTCGTCGTCGGTGGCGATTCGTTGTCGCAGGCGTACCAGCGGTTTGAAGCGCTGGAATTCGCCGCGAAGACGATCATCAAGGCCCGGCTGCTGGGGGACGTGCGGTATCTGACCGACGAGCAACTCGCGCTGGCCGAACGTCGCCGCGTGGCATTCCACGTCGTCGAGGCAACGACCGCTTCCAGTGAAGAGCGTGAGTTGCGTCGGCAGTTGTGCGAGTTTGTCCGGCGCGGCTGCCGACAACGGCTGCTGATCAGCACCGAGGGAAGTTTCTCGGCGCGGCTGGACGACGACTCGTTTCTGATCACACCCTCGCAGCGCGACCGGTACTCGTTGGAGGCTGGCGACCTGGTCCTGGTCCGCGGCGACACCTGCACAACAGGCCGACGACCCAGCCGGGCCGCGCTGGCGCATCAAGCCCTCTACCGGCGTCATCCCGATGTGATGGCGATCGTGTTCGCCCATCCGGTGAACGCGACGGCCTTCAGCGTGACGAGCGCCCCGCTCGACGCCCGCACGATCCCCGAGAGTTACATCTTCCTGCGCGATGTGAGCCGCATTCCGTACGGCGTCCAGTATCAGACCGATGGTCAGATCGCCGAACATGTCTCGCCCCGGTCCCCGGCGGCACTGCTGGAAAACGACGGCGTGGTCGTGGTCGGCACGAGCATCCTCGACGCGTTCGACCGCCTGGAAGTGTTGGAAACAACGTCCGAAGCGATCATCAACAGCCGCCTCGTCGGCGCGATCACTCCGATGGGCGACGCCGCGATCGACGAACTCAAGGCGGCGTTCCTGAAGGAGTGAATCAGGACCATCGCCGATTTTGAATCTGGAGCATCCGTAGGGTGGGACCAGCGGCGCTTCGCCGCGCCGGCCCACCATCATCATGACCGGCCATAGCATGACGGTGGGCCGGCGCTCGAAGCGAGCTTGTCCCACCCTACATTGATCAAGGCGATGGCCCCGTTGTGGAACTCGCAACGCTGGCGTTCCCCCGGCACATTCGCGAAACTGCCGCCTTGTCACTCGACGAATGCCGTATGCCCCGCTGGACTGCGTGCCGGCGATCACAAGTTGTCAGGGATGTCGATGCAGATTCTGTTGGTGAATGATGACGGGATTCATGCCCCCAGTTTGCTGGCCATCCACAACGAGCTTCGTCGCTGGGGGGACGTGACCGTCGTCTCGCCCGCCACCGAACAAAGCGGCGTGGGGCATTCGATCACGTACCTGCATCCGCTGGTGGTGTTCAAGGACTACCGCAACGGTGAGTTCTTCGGTTGGAAGGTCGACGGCCGCCCTGCGGACTGCGTGAAGCTGGGGATTCACGAGCTCTGTCCGAAGCGTCCCGACCTGATCGTCAGCGGCCTGAACGCCGGGGCGAATGTCGGCCTGAATGTGATCTACTCGGGGACGGTCGCGGCGGCGGTGGAGGGGGCGTTCTTCGGCATCCCGTCGATCGCGCTGTCACAGTGGATGGATGGACCCGCCAACTTCGAAGAGACCGCGCAGCGGGCGCTGCCGCTCTGTCGCAGGCTGTTCGAACGGTCGCAACCCGGCATGTTATGGAACGTGAACTTCCCCGCGCCGCGAGCGAACTGGCCGCGCGGCATCGCGTTTGTCGGCATGGAATGCCGGCGCTCGGCCGATGAAATCGAAACGCGCGTCGACCCGCGCGGACGGACGTACTACTGGAGCGGTCTCAATCCGCTCAAGTGCCATGTCTTCGATCCCACGACCGATGTGAAGATGCTGACCGACGGTTACATCACCGTGACACCGCTGCAATTCGATCTGACCCAGCAGACGCTGCTCGGCGAACTGCGGAAAGAGAACTGGGAGTTGCCCTCCCATGACTGAGTCTGATTCGGGAACACCGGCCCGCCGCAAGTCCGGGGCGCGTGGTTCGAAGCCGCGCAAGCCGCGTCCCGGTGAGCGACCTCCCGCACGGCAGCAGGCCCCGCCGGTTGAGCCGAGTGGAGTCGCACGGATCTCCGCGCCCCCCCTCCCCCAACTGCCGCCTCTTGGCTCCGGCGATACCTTCGTTGTGCCAGAGTCGGTCGCCGGCCACACCGTACTGGCGGTGCTGCGAGCGTTGCGGCCGGGTGAGTCGTGGTCGAAGCTGCGCGGGCAGGTTCAGCGGGCGTTTGTGTCGCTGAACGGCGTCGTCTGTGTCGACGAGGCGCGTCGCGTCGCGATTGGCGATCTCCTGACGTTGACGGAACAGCCGCGCGCCCTGCCGCCGCGCCCGGTGGACGTGCGGATTGCGTTCGTCGACGCGCATGTGGTGGTCGTGGAAAAGCCCTCTGGCATGATGACGCACCGACGCCCGGAAGAACGCAACTGGTCGGCCGAACGCAAGGCACGGCAACCGTCGCTCGACGAGGCACTCAACGAACTGCTGTCGCGCCGCGCGGTCTCCGACGGACGGTCCCGTTCGCGCACCGGCTTGGTCCGTTGCGTTCATCGGCTCGATCGCGACACCAGCGGACTACTGGTCTTCGCCCGCAACGAAACGGCTGAGGAACACTTGGTCGCACAGTTTCGCCGACACAGCGTCCATCGCGTGTATTGGGCGATCGTATACGGTAGGCCGCGGGACGAGACGATCGTTTCCAATCTCGTCCGCGACCGGGGCGACGGCCTGCGGGGGAGTGTTCGAAACCCCAAGATCGGTCAACGAGCCGTCACGCACGTGCGGTGGATCGAGCAACTGGGAGACTACAGCCTGGTCGAGTGCCGCCTCGAAACGGGCCGCACGAATCAGATCCGCATCCATCTGGCCGAAGCGGGACATCTGGTCTGCGGCGATCCCAAGTACGATCAACCGTACGGGACCGAAGCTCTTCGCGACGCCAGCCAGGCCCCGCGACTGGCGCTGCACGCCGCCGAGCTCGGCTTCATTCATCCGGTCAGCGGCGAGGAGCTGTTTTTTCAGATGCCGTTTCCCCCGGACTTGGAGCAGTTCGCTCAACGATTGCGACAGTAGTTCCTAGTTCCGCGGGAACACTCGGGGGAAAGGAACGGAGGGACGGGGAAAAGCAAAGACTCGGGGCGGCTTCATTTGGAGTGCGGTGGCTCGACACCGCTTTGGCATTCTTGTTTTTTCGTCCCACAACTCCGGTGGTCATACCGAAACCGAGTCGAAGCCAAAGGGCTGCGCCCCCCAAAACAATTCCAAAGCGGTGTCAAGCCACCGCACTCCAAATGAGTTCATCAGGAGGCGTCACCACGAATCAATCCGGGGTCGCTGGTCGAGTCATGCTGATCTCCATCATCATCCCGACACTGAACGAAGCCGCGAACATCGCCGGCTTGATCGAGCAGACGCGCGGCATCGGCGATTGCGAGATCATCGTCGTTGACGGCGGATCGACCGACGACACGTGTCAGCGGGCCATCCACGCGGACCGCGTTCTCAACTCTCCGCCGGGACGGGCGCGACAACAGAACTTGGGTGCGGAACAGTGTCGCGGCGATGTCCTGCTGTTCCTTCACGCCGACTGCCGACTGCCGTCCACCGCGCTGGATTCCATTCGAATGGCTCTCGCCGATGAACGTGTGGTTGGCGGTTGTTTCGAGCAGCGTCTCGATTCGCGCGGCGTGCGCTACCGATTGATCGAATGGGGCAATGCCTGGCGCGTGCGCCTCTTCAAGCTGGCCTACGGTGATCAGGCGATCTTCGTCCGGCGCGCGGTGTTTGAAAGTCTCGGCCGCTTCCCCGAGTTGCAGTTGATGGAAGACGTCTTCCTGATGAAACGCCTGCGTCGCGCCGGCCGCTTCGTCCTGTCGCCGGATCGCCTGACCGTCTCGACCCGCCGATGGCAGCGGCACGGTGTGATCCGGCAAACGCTGAGGAATTGGACGCTGCTGACGCTGGCCCTCTGCGGGGTCTCGCCGGATCGATTGGCGCGGTTCTATCCGAAGACGAGGTAGTGGAAGGTGGGTAGTGGATGGTGGGTAGGGCAAGACATTGGACGGTACTGCGTTTTCACTTCTGCATTCTCACTTCTGCATTCTCACTTCCATTCCCGTCGCCGTAGGCTCCGGGTTAAACGAAGTGAATGCATGACACAGGGCTTGTCCTGTCAGGCTGGCTTTGCATTCGGCAATCGATCGCGGCGGGCCCTCGGCGACGATGTTTCCGCCGGCTGTGCCTGCTCCCGGTCCCAGATCGATGACCCAGTCGGCGGCGGCGATCAGGTCGAGATGGTGCTCGATGACCACCACCGAGTTTCCCGCCTGGACCAGTCCGTGCAGGGCTTGCAGCATCTGGATCACGTCCGCCGAGTGCAGCCCGGCGGTTGGTTCGTCGAGGATAAACAGGGTCGGCAATGTGGCGTCGGACTTCCATAGTTCCGTGGCCAGCTTCACTCGTTGCGCTT
>JAYTIB010000375.1:0-1829 GCA_043732205.1 Schlesneria sp.
TACTTCCAGCCGCGCGCGGAAGTGCTGGCGAAGGGGAGCAGGCCGCGGAAACCGACACCGGTCTACATCAGCATTCACGGCGGGCCCGAATCGCAGTACCAGCCGTTCTTCTCGCCGATCATCCAGTACTATGTCAATGAATTGGGCATGGCGGTGATCTGCCCCAACGTGCGAGGTTCGGCCGGATACGGCAAGACGTACCTGCAACTCGACAACGCCGAGAAGCGTGAGGACAGTGTGAAGGACATCGGTGCGTTGCTCGATTGGATCGCCAAACAGCCCGAGCTCGATGCGTCGCGCGTCGCCGTGGCGGGGGGATCGTATGGCGGCTACATGACACTCGCCTCGCTGACGCACTTCGGAGACCGGATCAAAGCCGGGATCGACGTCGTCGGGATCGCGAACTTCCTGACGTTCATGGAGCGGACCGCCGCCTACCGGGTCGACCTGCGGCGCGCCGAATACGGTGACGAACGCGATCCGCAGATGAAGGCGGTCTTCGAACGGATCAGCCCGCTGAACAATGCCGACAAGATCAAGGCGGCGCTGCTGGTGATCCACGGCCGCAACGATCCGCGCGTGCCGTTCTTCGAAGCCGAGCAGATCGCCGCGAAGGTCCGCGCCGGCAACCGCCCCGTCTGGACCGTGTTCGCCAACAACGAGGGCCACGGCTTCAGCAAGAAAGACAACAGCGATTACCAGCGGGCGGTGGAAGTGCTGTTCTTGAGGAAGCATCTCGGGATTGAATGAGGGGGAAGTTGAAGAGTGCAAAGTGAGAAGTGATCAGTGCAAAGTGCAAATTGCCACGAGTCAGAGCTTGTGAGTCTTTGTGGCGTGGGTTTCAACCCACGCAAGACGTCATACCGCGTCGGCTAAAGCCAACGCTACATCTTGTGGCGGACCGCCATTGAACTTGAAAGATTCACACGCTCTCACCCGTCACGAGTCACGCCACGTTGCGAGCCCCGGGCGACCACTCGCAGCCCCTCTCCGAGTATCCGCCTGTTCGCACTTTGCACTTTGCACTGATCACTTCTCACTTTGCACTCCTGCTTTTTCCATTCTCAGGCGATGCGTCCATCCCGGATGCGGATCAGCGAATCGCCCGGCTGGATGTGTTCCTGCTCGTGAGTCACCACGACGACGGTCGACTGGTGTTCGCGGCAGAGTGCCCGCAGGTCGGCCATGATCGCGGCACCGTTTTCGGTGTCGAGTTCCCCGGTCGGTTCGTCGGCCAGCACGAGTTTGGGTTTCTTCAGCAGGGCGCGGGCGATCGCCACCCGCTGCTGTTCGCCGCCGGAGAGCTGGTTCGGACGGTGAGTGAGGCGTTCGCCCAGGCCGAGCCGTGTAAGCAGTTCGATCGCCTCCTTCCGTCGGGCCGGTGCGACGCCGCGCGGCAGAAACGGGGCGAGCGCGTTGTCGACCGCCGACAGGTTCGACAGCAGGTTGAAACTTTGAAAGATGAACCCGACCTCCTCGCGACGGAACGTGTCACGCTCGCGCGTCGTCATTGCTCCCAGTGACTTTCCCGACACCAGGATCGCGCCGCCGGTGGGGTCGTCGAGCGCCCCCAGCAGATACAGCAGCGTGCTCTTGCCGCTCCCGGACGGACCGAGGATGAACGTGAACGAACCCTCCGCGATCTGGCACGACACGCCGCGCAGGGCGTGGACTTCGAGCACACCACGCCGATGCACCTTGGTGACATTCTGCACGTCGATCATCCGTTTCCCTTTGCGGTCGTCGCCCGGTCGGTCGTGTTCGTTGATTTGTTGACGGCTTCGAAGCTGTCCCACGGCAGTCCCGTCGGCGCGGGGCAGGGGCAACCG
>JAYTIB010000376.1:0-4999 GCA_043732205.1 Schlesneria sp.
GGGTCGAATGCAGAAGCGATAACCCGCTTGAATGGCGCTCTGGTGATTCTCATCGCATTCACGGGGATCGTCGCCACCGGCGTAAGCGGCATTTTCGATACCACCGGCAGAATCGGAACCGGTTCCAAACCCGCTCTGATTGCCATGAAGTTTGGATCCCTCGTTCCGGCCAGTGATTACAGCATCACCGACAACTTCCCATCCGCATCCAGCTCACCCGGTGTGGCCAACGAACTGTTCAATTCTCTGAACAGTTCGTTGGCGATTCATCAATGGAACAGAACCTTCCACGCGATTCATTGCTTCGTGGTCAGCCCAGCGACACCGTGAATCGTCGTCAGGAAGAGTGGAACAGGGTGACCACTCTCCCGGATGGCGATCGCAAACTAGTCCCTGGTCGGTATCGGCGGTGACGGAAGCGGACCGGATTGATCTGGAACGGGGTTCACGTGATCAGGAATCGGAGCGGTGACTGATCCTGGCAGACAGTCCACACAGGGTGCCACGACCGGAGTGTTGATGGGCACGGCAGCACCGGAGTAGGAACCGGTTCCCGTACCAAAGCCGCCGCCGAACCCCGACAGGCCACCGCCGCCGAATCCCGAGTTGATGCCGCAGGCACCAATCTCACCCCAACCCGGCACGGTTGAAACGCCCGCACGATCGCAAAGATCCGGCCAGTCCGTGAAAGACGAACCGGCGGTGAACGCCGTGGACCCGCCAAAAACCCGGCAACATTGGAAGCCGGTGAAGCTGTAAGACTGATTGAGCGCCCCGATGGCACACGCGATGTCGCTCAATTCCTGATTGACCGCCAGGGCCACGTGGCTCAATGTCCATTTGCGGGTGAGGACGGATGTGATGCGAACGGCCCTGGAAGAGTTGTACTTCGAAGATGAGTACTGGCATGGAAAGGACTACTGACATGCTGCGCAATCCACAGTCGTTTTTTCCCGCATTTGGACAATCATTGGGTGATGGCGTCCGTCCCACGGTCGACGAGGAACGCCGAGTCAAGTCGCTGATCAAGGAGTTCGGACTGGACGAGAACCTGATTCGCACGAAGCGGCAGGACTGGTTTGACGACCGCTACCTGACCTTTTTGGCACTTCGCACGGTTTACCCCCAATGCCCCATTGAGCTGACAGTCGAGCAGATTTATCCGAGACAAGAACGCTCGTTGAAGTCTCTGGAATTCCTGCTGCACGGCTATTGGCGATCGGCCGAGTACCGCGGTTATGTGTTGCTGCGTCGGAGTCACTGGAAAGCATATCCGAGCCTCAGGGGGAAGCCGTTAGGGATGATCTTTACACCCATGAAACGCCATATCTTCGTCATGCACGACTCTCCAGACCTCTGCAGAGAGGACGACTTGAGACTCACCAGTTGTGATCGCGCGCCTGGATTGCATGCAGCAATCTACGTCCAGACGTGGAAGACATTCGTGAAAATGCTAAAGAAGGTCTGGCAGCTCAAGCTCACGGTGGAACTGGAACCGTGGTTCCAACACCCGCTCGTCGATGATCCTGTGTCGCAGATCAAGGGACAGTTGTTATTGCGCGGTCTGCGGCAGAAAGACTTGGCAGAAGCACTGGGTGTGTCTGAAGTATTCGTGTCAAACTCTCACCGATGGCCCATTCTGTGCAGACGTCTCCGCGAGCGGGAGTCTGGCGGCTCATTTGATGGCCGAGTCTCCGACTCAGAAACGCATGCGGCTCAAACTCGCGCGAGGCCGGTCAGGATGAGTTCGGCGATGCGGGCTGCGTCGGGGTGTGGAAGATCTCCTGGTTTTCGGAGTCGGTCAGGCCGTTGCCCAAGGCGGCGCAGAGACCGAGGCGGCGGACGTACTCGGTCGCTGATGGAGATGCCACGGAATTCACCGAGATCCGCGCCGAAGCGTTCACCAACGGCGATCTGGCTCAGTTGTACGTGGCATCCCAGACCGGCGGGGCCAAGACGGGCATCGACGTGGTATGGACCGAATTGCGCGCCCGCGCGGACGAGATGGGAATGTTGACACCGAAGTCTGGTGTGCGCTCGGTTCCATCGGCGGAGCAGAACCGTATCCCTTCGAGTAGCACCGCCCGGCGGCCGACCGCCGCTCCGCGACCCGGCGGTGTGGACTGTTGTAGTGCTCCGCATGGTGCTTTCTGGGAATCAAGCTGCTGCTTGCGATGCCGTCGGCACTCGGGTAAGAATGTTGATGTGTTGGTGAAGCCATTGGTCATCTCCCTTCTCTGCTTGGAGCTTGCTATGTCGCACACTGTTCCACAGGTCTGCCCCGAATGTTCCGAACGCGTCGATTCGGCTGCCGGTCTGGGTCGGCGCGATTTCATCCGTGTGGTGGCCGGAGGGGCCGTGGGAATGCTGGGCGGTTCGTCGCTGCTCTCCACCGCGGCGGCCATCGCGGCTCCCGGTGAAAAGGCCGTGGCGAAGCCGGCGGAGGGTCTTGTCCGGGAATTGTTCGCCACGCTGACTCCCGAGCAAAAGACGGCGATGGTGCTGCCGTGGAATCATGGTGCCGACAAGGGTGGAACGCCGACGCGCCTGATGACTCACAACGCCGCCCCGCTCGGCAAGCGACTGGGCGAGCAGTTTACGCCCGCGCAGCAGGATCTGATCCGCACCACTTTCAAGTCGATACTTTCCGGTGACGAAGCCTACGAGCGGATCACCCGCCACGGGAAGTGGGACAGCTCCGGCTCGTTCGAAGGAAACGGCGTCGCCATCTTCGGCGATCCGTCAGGCAAGGATCCGTTCTCGTGGGTCTTCGCCGGGCACCACCTGACGCTGCGCTGCGACGGCAACTCGCAGCCGAACGCCGCGTTCGGCGGACCGATGTATTACGGTCACTCTGCGAACGGCCATAGCGACACCAACGTCTACAACTATCAAACGAAGCAGGTGATGGGCGTGTTCGACATGCTCAACGCGGAGCAGAGGAAGCAGGCGGTGGTGGTCGGCAATCCCGGTGACGGCGTGGGGGCGTTCAAGCCCCGTCTCGTGGAAAAGCCGCCGGTCGGTGTCGGCTATGCACAACTCGACGAGTCTCAGCAAAAGCTGGTTTCCGGTGTCATGCGAACACTCATCGATCCGTTCCGCAAGGAAGATGGCGACGAGGTAATGCAGCTCATCAAGACGAACGGCGGCATGGAAAAGGTGCGTCTCGCGTTCTACAAGGAAGACGCCGAGAAGGGGAACGATCGCTGGGATTACTGGCGGCTCGAAGGCCCCGGATTTGTTTGGAACTACCGGGTTCTGCCGCATGTTCACTGCTTCGTGAACGTCGTCGGCCAGGCGTAGTCACCACCGTGATGCCGATCCGCGCCCGTGCTTTCCTCTGTGGGTTGATCTTCTGCGGTCTGGCAGCGGGAAACGCGAGCGCAGACGATCAGCCGGCGGAGGCTCCGGACTTCAAGAAGGACGTGCTGCCGATCCTGGAAACGAAGTGCAATCGCTGTCACGGCGCCCAGCGCCGTGACGGCAAGCTTGATCTGCGGACGCTCGATTCAATGCTCGCCGGGGGAGTCTCCGGGCCCGCGATCAAGAGAGGGAATTCCAAGAAAAGCCTGCTGATCGAGTTGATCCATTTCAACGAGATGCCGCCGAAGAAACAGACTCCCCGCGTCACGAAAGAGGAACTCGAACTTCTGCGAAAATGGATCGACGCGATGCCGGTCCCCTCGTCAAACGCCCCCCCCAATAACCGGTAGGGAAGCTGGCGGCTTGTCCGATCATCTTTACGGTCGCTCTGCTGACACGTCACCGTTCACGACCTGCACGCCACGTTGCTGCGGGCTCTCGGTATTGACCATCATTGATTGACGCACCCCCACGAAGGCCGCGATGCGAGCCTCACCGATGCCGATGTGACTCACGCACGCGTCGTCACCGAACTGGTCGGTTGAGAGGCTGACGATTCACTGCTTCGAATCGTTTGCTACGAAGCGCGGATCTCCAGCACGACCGGGGCAAAGAGTCCGCCGGGGCTTTGTGAATCGGGCGCGGGGCTGAAACGGACGCACACTTCGAGCACATTGAACGCCAGCAGCCGGTGAGTCACATCAGCCTCAACCGAACCCGCGGCGGACGTGAACTCCGACAGCACCGTGCCATTGAGCGACATCGTTCCCTCGCCACCGACCCCCGTCAGAACGATCACGACCTGTTCGTGTGACTCCAGATTCGTCGGCCGATGAAACCGGCGGGAAAATGTGGCGCATCCCGCCGCCGCACCAAACAGCGCCTGCCAGTCGCAGGGCATCTGGATGCTCCCCATCTTCGTAGGACGGATTTCCAATCCGTCCGGTTCGTCCCCAGATTCAAGCGTCTCCCTCCACGTGAAATCCCAGGGGCCAACCAATCGAATGCGATGTACCGACACGAAGTTTGTCTCCGAAAGGGGCTGTGAATCTTTTACTTCCGAGAGCTCACCAGGACTTCATCGGTGTTCATGTTTTTGCCTCTCTCTTTCTGTCCCCCTGTCTCGTCGGAGAAGGAAGAAGGAGACAGAACGAGAGAGGCAGAAAGATCATTGAGTCTCATCGGCCACTCTCGGACGTACAAAACGCACAGCTCCCAAGTGCTGTGTGGAAGCGTCCGAAAAGGCATACCCGACATGCAAACCGCGAAGGCCAATTCAGCTTGGAATCGACCTTTTCCAGTCCGTGTTCTCGATTCTCTTTTGTCCCCGCAGAACGATCTCTTGTTTCATCCGATCTCGGGGCTGGCGTCCCAACACATCTTGCCGAAATTGCCCGAATCCGTTAATCCATTTGGTGAATGGGGTTTCCGCAGCACCAGCCCTTCCGCGATTCGCTAGTTTACACTGGGAACCGCAGGTATACTCCTTCCGCCCCCGCCTTGATTTTGTTGGCGACGTCCGATTGCCAACCTTTCCCAGACCATTCGCCGCGTTGGCGTAGATGGATCCCGACGACAATGGAGCTTGGTGAGCCACATCTGTGGGCTGCCGGAGAATGCCGGTCGAAGACTCGAC
>JAYTIB010000377.1:0-4994 GCA_043732205.1 Schlesneria sp.
GTCCCGTCGGCGGAGCGACGGGACTACAGTAGTCCCGTCGCTCCGCCGACGGGACGATCGGATTTCCCCCCGTTTCCAATCGCCCGCTCACCCTGCCGACCCTGAGTCCGAACCCAGCAGCGCGAACACTTCTTTCGCCGCCGTCAGTGTGGCCTGGATGTCGGCTTCCGAGTGCGCGGCCGAAACGAAGTTGGCTTCGTACTGACTGCATGGCAGGTAGATGCCCCGTTCCAGCATCCCGTGAAAGTAGCGGGCGAAGCGGGCCGTATCGCTCTGCACGGCGACTGAGTGATTGGTGACGACCGCGGGGTTGAAAAACAGCGTGAACATGCTGCCGACCTGCGGGATCGTGTGTGCGATCCCCGCCGCCGTGGCCAGTTCGGACAGACGCTGCGTCAGTTGCCACGTCACCTGTTCCAACCGGGGATACGGGTTGGTGGCCTTGAGTGTCCGCAGCGTGGCGATGCCGCTGGCCATCGCGACCGGGTTGCCCGACAACGTCCCCGCCTGATACACGGGCCCCAGTGGTGACACCATCCGCATGATGTCGCGCCGTCCGCCGTACGCGCCCACGGGGAGACCGCCGCCGATGATCTTGCCGAGCGTGGTCATGTCGGGTCGGATCTTGAACCGCTGTTGCGCGCCGCCGAACGCCACGCGGAAGCCCGTCATCACCTCATCGAAGATCAGGACCGCGCCGTGCCGGTCGCACAATGACCGCAATGTTGACAGGAACTCGGGAGTGGGGATCACGACCCCCATGTTCCCGACGACCGGTTCCAGGATCACGCAGGCGATCTCGTGGCCGCGTTGCGCAAAGGTCTCCGCCAACTGCTGGCAGTCGTTGTATTCCAGGCAGAGCGTGTCGGCCGTGCATCCGGCGGGAATGCCGGGGCTGGAGGGTGTGCCGAGCGTCAACGCGGCGCTCCCCGCCTTGACCAGCAGGCTGTCGACATGCCCGTGGTAGCAGCCGGTGAACTTGATCAGGACGCTGCGTCCCGTGAACCCGCGCGCGACGCGGATCGCACTCATCGTCGCTTCGGTCCCGGAGTTCACCATGCGGACCAGTTCCATCGACGGCACGGCGCCGACCACCAGTTCGGCCAGTTCCGTCTCCAGTTCGCACGGCGCCCCGAAGCTGGTCCCCTTGTCGAGCGCGGCGTGAATGGCACTCAGCACCTGCGGATGCCGGTGCCCGAGGATGTGCGGTCCCCACGATCCGATGTAGTCGACGTACCGGTTGCCATCAATGTCGAACAGATACGCGCCATCGGCCCGGTCCATGATGACCGGCGTTCCCCCGACACCTCCAAACGCGCGGGCCGGACTGTTCACGCCGCCCGGTATGACCTGTTGCGCACGGGAAAAATGAGCCTGACTGCGGGATCGATCCAATGGCATGACGTCTTCCAACTCCTATCCCGGATGAGGGGAACCACGAATCTCACGAATAGCACGAATCAAAACAGAGGATCAAGGAGACGGTTGGCGCGTTTCAGGCGCTGTGCCGCAGTCCGGGTTCGAGCCTCGATCCTGATGTCTTTTCCGATTCGTGAAATTCGTGAGATTCGTGGTGACTCCTGCATGATCCGGGCGATGACAACTGAACTTCGCAAAGGCCCCGTCGGCTGGCGATGATCATAGTGGGACGCGGTTTCTCAAGACAGCGCGCGACGTGCGAAGGAGACGCTCGTTCACCCCTTCGTGATCGCTTCGTCCAGATTCAGAAGCACGCTCATCACGCTGGTCCAAGCGGCGAGTTCGGGTTCCGCGAGCGATCCGTCGCGCGGGGATTCGCCGACGGTGAGGAATGCCTTCGCGGCTGTCGGATCTTGCTGGAATCTGGCGAGTCGTTGCTGGTACAGCTTCAGGGCCAGTCGTGTTTCGACGTTCGTCGGCGACCGCGACATGGCGACCCGGAACGCGAAGCCGATTTTCGATTCGGGGGTCGGGCCGTCGGAGAGCATCACCCGCTCGGCCAGCTTCCGCGCGGCTTCCAGATACGTCGGGTCGTTCATCAGCACCAGCGCCTGCAACGGCGTGTTGGTGCGGGATCGGCGCGACAGGCAGAACTCCCGCTCGGGAGCGTCAAATGTGTTCAACCCCGGCGGCGGACAGGTTCGCTTCCAGAAGGTGTACATGCTGCGGCGATACAGTCCCTCCCCCTTGTCCTGCCGGTAGACGGTCCCCTCGTAATCGGCACCGACGGCGACGTCGTCCCACAATCCCGCGGGCTGATAGGGCGAGACACTCGGCCCGCCGATGCGGTCGCTGAGCAGTCCCGCCACCGACAACGCGCTGTCGCGAATCATCTCCGCCTGAACTCGAAACCGCGGGCCGCGCGCGAGCAGTCGGTTCTGCGGATCACGCTCCAACAGCTCCGCCGACACGCGCGATGACTGACGGTATGTGGCGGACGTGACGATCAGTCGATGCAGTCGCTTCACGTTCCAGGAAGGAGTGGTGCGTGGTGAGTGGCGAGGGGCGAGTGCAGAAGGCGACGTCGCCTGGTTGCCAACTCCCTGACGCTCTTCTCCACTCTCGTCACTCGCCACTCGCCACTCGCCACTTCCCGCAAAGTCCGCGGCCAGCCAGTTGACCAGTTCCAGATGACTCGGCCATTGGCCTTGTGACCCGAAGTCTTCCACGGTCTCGACGAGCCCGGTGCCGAAGAACAGGTTCCACGCGCGGTTCACCGCCACGCGGCTGGTGAGCGGATGAGTCGGCGTCGTCAGCCAGCGCGCCAGACCGAGCCGGTTGCGCGGGGCATCGGTTGGAAAGGGAGGGAGACTCGCCGGAGTGTCCGGTTGGACTTCATCCGACGGCGCGTCGTACTGGCCGCGTTTGAGAATGAACGCCTTGCGCGGTTGCGGCATCTCCAGCATCACCATCGCCGTCGGGATCGCCTTGTCCAACTCGATCCGTTGCCGGTCGACGTCGGATCGTTGAGATGTCAGTTGCTGGAACTCGGTGTCGATGCGGTTCAGATATGTTTTGACGAGCGTCTTTGTCTGGTCGGCCGTTCGCTGATCGGCCGCGACGGACAGCAGTTCGCGCACGCCATCGGTGCCAGACACGGCGGCCACTTCGTCGGCTGACAACTCGCGGTCGAAGATCCGCACGTCGTCGATCATTCCCTTGCACGGAGCGCCCGACGTGCGCCGGCCGATCCGCAGCGGCTTTGTCGTGCGGGTGGTCTCGGTCAAGTTTTTATTGGTGATCTCGACTTCTTGCAGCTTGCCGTCCACGTACAGTTTGAACCCTTCGCCCTTCGACGAGCCATCGTACGTGGCGCAGACATGCTTCCACTGATTCTCGGGGACGTCGGACTTCGTGACGACATGCAGCGCGTTGTCCGGCCAGTGATGGACCAGGTGCGCGGTGAGCTTGCCGCCGACAAGCAGCAGATCGAAGCCGCGGTGCGCGTCCGCATCGTCCATTCGCGAGATGACCGTTGCCGCGTCTTTGTTGGCGACGTTGACCCACGCTCCATACGAGAACTTTTCAGTGCGGTCGAAGTTCGCCAGATCGCCCGCTTCGATGTGCGTGTTGCCGTCGAGTTTGATCGCGCCGCCCAGTTTGCCGGCCGTCCATTCCGCCTTGCCGACGACCTGGCCTTTGCGTGTTGAATCGATCCGCTCCGTGACGTCATTGCCGGCGGCTTCGTCCAGCGGCCAATGCAGCACGGGGACCGGCACTGCCGATGAGTTGGCATACGCTTCACGCAGTTTGGGCTCCCACTCGGCGATGGTTTGAGCGGCCCGAGCCGTGCGTTGCAGCAGGGCCTCGTCGATCGCACTGATTTGGCGTGCGATCGACTGCTGCCGCGCGGACTGGTCCAACGTCGGAGCCTTGATCGTCGGCTCGGCGTTTCCCACACGGCCTGCCTCCCCTTGTTCGTTGAGGTTGTTGAAGAACGCGAAGAATTGGTAGTACTCGCGCTGCGTGAACGGGTCGAACTTGTGATCGTGGCAACGGGCGCAACCGAGCGAGACACCCATCACGATCGTGGCCGTGGTGTGGACCCGGTCCGCGACGTATTCGACCCGGTACTCTTCCGGAATGATCCCGCCCTCCGAGTTGATGACGTGGTTGCGGTTGAACCCGGTGGCGATCCGCTGGTCGAGTGTCGGTTCCGGCAGCAGGTCGCCCGCCAGTTGCTCGGTGATGAACCGGTCGAACGGCATCCCCTGGTTGAAGGCGTCGATGGTCCAGTCGCGCCAGCGCCACATGTAGCGGGTGGTGTCGTTGTTGAAGCCGTGCGTGTCGGCGTAGCGGGCGGCGTCCAGCCAGTCGAGCGCCATCCGTTCGCCGTAGCGGGGCGAAGCCAACAAGCGGTCGACCACCTTGTCGTAGGCATCGGGAGCGGCATCCGACAGGAAGCCGTCGATCTCTTCAATCGTCGGCGGCACGCCGGTCAGATCGAGTGTGAGTCGCCGCAACAGTCGCTCACGATCCGCCTCCGGCGCGGGACTCAACCGCTCTTGCGTCAGTCGTTGGAGCACAAAGTTGTCGATCGCATTCCGCGACCAGCCGGCCTTCCCCGTAGGACGGATTTCCAATCCGCCCGTCCCTCCTTCCTGCGGCACAACCGGTCGCTGCACCGGCGCGAATGACCAGTGCGCCTGATACTCGGCCCCTTGTTCGATCCATCGTTTCAACAAGTCGATCTGCGCCGCGGTCAGATGCTTGCCACTGTCCGGAGGCGGCATGTGCTCGTTCGGATCTTTCGCGACGATCCGCCGCGCCAGTTCGCTGTCGGCGACCTTTCCCGGCGCGACGGCCACCTTGCCCGAGACCAGTTTCGCGCGGGACTGTTCGACCAGATCCAGCCGCAGTCCCGCCTGCCGCGTCTTTTCATCGGGCCCATGACACGCAAAGCAGTTGTCGGACAGGATCGGCCGAATGTCGCGATTGAATTCGACACGGTCCTCGGCGGCGATCGCGCACGAGAATGTCGTCAGTAAACAACAAACAACGGCGAAGAGATTCGA
>JAYTIB010000378.1:0-4992 GCA_043732205.1 Schlesneria sp.
CGCGCCGCCGAGCAACTCGTACACGGGCTTCCCGGCTGCACGCCCTTGGATGTCCCAGCACGCCATTTCGATCGCGGACTTGGCAAACCAGTTTCCGACAGCGAACGCATCCATCCGCCGATCCAGTTCCACGATGTCGCCGACCTCCAATCCGCGCACCGCCGGAGCCAGCACGTCGTCGATCAGAGCCTTCGCGCCGCGGCACGTTTCACCGCTCCATCGTGGAGTCACCGTCGCCTCACCCCAGCCTTCCAGACCATCGTCGGTGACAACCCGCACCAGCAGAAAGTCTGAAACGTCATGTCGCCCCAACGCCGAGATCATCCGCCGTTCCGGCTTGAGCGGAATCCGAACAGGAATGGTTTCAATCCGGTCAATGCGCATCGTGCTTTTCCCCCGGCGATGAAGCGTCAACGAAAGCGGCGGCAAGTATACTGAGCCGGTGTCCTTTCATCCTGCCCTTGCGCCGGGACAACTTCGCATGCTGACGGAAGAACAACGCGCCCACAGGATGATGTCGATCGGGGCTTACCTGCCTCTCGTCACGATCGGCTGCCATTTTATATTTGCCGCACTTTTCATCCCCGCCATACGGAACAATGATCCTCACCACGACTATGCCCTTTACGACTGGTTTGTTTTCTCGGTGGTCTCCGTTTTCGGGATTTCTATCGGTATCGCAATTTGTCTTTGTCTGCGGGGAGTCATCATCCTCGTCAAGCTGCGATGGAGACGGTCGCAACACCGTGACGCATCGATTCCATCACCGGAAGATGCCGAACTGCTAGCGATTATTCGGAGGCTCACTTCCAATCGAACTCAGCCGCCGAAATGAGCCACTCCGCCCGTCATCACTTCCGTGAAAAGCAAACGTTTGCCGCCACTCCATTCCCTCACCAGTAAGGGTTCGACCATGTTGTCCGCCGGCGTTGCTCGCACGTGTCTGACTCCATTCTGGGGCGTGGAACTGACCGGGTGGGGCTATTACATCGAACGGCTCTGGCAGCGGGTTCATGATGATCTGCATGCGACAGCGCTGGTGGTAGACGATGGTCGTCGGCAGGCGATGCTCGTGACGCTGGACCTGATGGTGATCGACGCCGCCTTCACGCGACTGACGCGCGAGCGGATTCGGCACGCGACCGGCCTGCCTCTCGAATCGATCCTGCTGACCTGTTCGCACAGCCACAACGCTCCGGCCGCGGGCGGGCTGCTCGGGGTGGGTGAATGCGATCCGGTCTACGAGGACTGGGCCAGCCGGCAGGCGGCGACCGCGGCGATTCTCGCCTGGAACAGCCGCGTTCCCGCCCGCCTGAGCACCGCACATGGCGAACTCGTCGGACACTCGTTCAATCGGACTCGGCCCGGCGGTGTCGTCGACTCGTGCGTCACGACGCTCAAGGTGGAGACCCGCGAGGGCTGTCCGCTGGCGTTCGTCGTCAACTTTGGAGCACATCCCACGGTGACGACCGACTGGCGTCCGTTCGATGTGTCGCGCGACCTGCCGGGTGAAGTCTGCGACCTGATCGAACAGGCGCTTCCCGGAGTCACCGCGATGTACGTGCAGGGGGCCTGCGGCGACGTCAATTTCCTGCGCGAGTACATCGACGAGGAACGTCATCACGAACCCGCGCGACTGCTGGCATCGGTCGCACTGGAGAGTCAGTTCGAAGCGGACTGCATGCACTCCGAACAGGTTGCCTTCGCCAGTGAGATGGCACGCCTGCCGACCCGCCGCTGGCTGCCCGACGAGATCCATCAGGATCGGCAGGAGGCCGAGCGCCGACTGCAAACGCGCGATGCCTCGCACTGGCGCGAGACCATCGGCCGCTCGATGACCAATCGACCGGATGACATGGTCAAACGCCACGGCGGCGATGAAGTCAAAGCGGTGATGGCGATGGCCCGGTTCCACATGGAATGGACCAGCCAGATGCTGTTGGACCTGGAAACACGCCCGGAATTCCTGGAGACCGAGGTCCAGACGCTGCGGCTCGGCGATCTGTACATCACCGCGAATTCGTCCGAGTTCTTCAGTCCATTCGCGCTGGATGTCCGCCGCCGGTCGGCCGTTCCCGAACTGATGGTCGCCTGCTACGCCAACGGCCGCATCGGCTACCTGCCGGACGCCCACGACATCCAAGCCCGCAGCTACGCCGGATATCAATCCCCCAAGTACTGCAACCAGTTCCCGTTCACTGAGGAATCCGGGCCGGCGATGTGTGCGGCGATGCTGAGCACGGTTGAACGGTGTCGCGGTGAGTGACGAGTCGTCAGAGATTGTGAATCTTTCGCCGCTGGGCTTGCCCCAGGGGTTCATTGGCTTTTGCGCTACTTGAATTGCTCGGGAAACCGAGTAGTGCAAAAGCCGTTGAACCACCGAGACGAGCTCGGTGGCGAAACATTCACAGCCTCTCAGTGATACGCCGCGAGTTGCCTTTCCCCGCTTCCTTCACTCTTCCTCCGCCCCTTCTTCCGACTCGGGCGCGGCCGGCATCTCTTCGGACTTCATGAACTCGCGCAGCAGTGTTGTCGCGTAGACGCCGCTGGGGAGCGTGAATCCGAATCGCAGGCCGGCGGGATCGGCGGTGATTTGCAGTTCGCCCGGTCGAATCACGAATGCACGGCGCGTCCCCGTCATCAGGTTCATGTACTTGGAGAAATGTTCCGGACCGAGGCCGCTCCAAGCGAGCAGATCGTCTTCGCGCTGCTGGGGGACTCCGGTCGGCTCGCGCATTTTCAGGCCGAACATCGGTCCGGTGGCCGCGGTTTCGCCGGCGTCATAGCGGGGCTGTTCCGCGGTCACATCCGCGGCGATGAACTTGCCGCCCGAGGCGACGACTTCCATCACGTCGCCCGCCAAGACCTTGTTCAAGAGACCGTCGGCCAGACGATCGGCGAGCGCGTGGTTGAACAGGTCCGACTGCACGGCCGACAGCGACAGCCGCAGCAGGAACCGGCGCTGTGCCCCCGGAATGTCGCGCGACTTCTTGCGGCCGGTCAGCAGGTCCAGACCGAGTTGCAGGGTCTCGCCACCGTGGCCGAATCGCTGGGCTCCGTAGTAATTCGGAAACCCGCACTGGCGGATGCGGTCGGCAATGGCTGTCGCGCGTTCGACGGCCGCTGCGTCGACATCGCGAATCAGGATCGAGAACCGGTTGCCGCGCAGGTGGCCGGTCTTCAGCTTGTTGCCATGCTGGGCGGACCGCAGCACGTGAATCGACCCAGTTTCAATCTGCGGCACATCCGCGGCGAGCTTGGCGGGGATCGAGATGTATTGCCGTGTGATCGCCCGCCGATCCTTCAACCCGGCGACACCAATGTCCCGTGGTGAACATCGCAGTGAGCGGGCGACATGGTGGACAAGGTCGTTCGCGGAGACGTCGCGTTTTTCGATCCACAGAAACAGGTGCTCGCCCGTTCCCGACGGTTCGTAGGCGGGGATCTCTTCGACGATGAAGTCTTCGGCCAGATCCTTCCAACGCCCGCCGATCCCCGGCAGGTCGGCGGTCAGGTACGGCAAGTCGCGCATGGCGACGACTGGCATCGGTGCGGGATCAGGAACAGCATCAACAACGGGATCGGGCGCAGGATCAGTCATGGGGAATCTCGGGGGCGGATCGCGTCGTCCTTGACGGTCTCCGCAGCCAGGGTCTACGCTGTCGCCGGTTTCCGTGGCGAACTGAGCTGGGGACGTGAGTCCCAAAGAGCCCGGCGCGGTGAATCAAGCACGGTGAATCAGGCAAATACGGAACAGGCGGCGGGATGCGAATCGTAGCGGGTGAGCTGCGGCGGCGAAAGCTGCTGGTCAATTCGGGGCTGACAACCCGTCCGATCACGGATCGGGCGAAGGTGATGCTCTTCGATCACATCCGCGCCTTCCTGCCCGGCAAGAGGGTGCTCGATGTCTTCTCGGGAACGGGATCGCTCGGTTTCGAATCCCTCAGCCGCGGCGCGAAGAGCGTGGTCTTCTGCGAGCAGGACCACAAGGCCCATGAACTGCTGGTCCAGAACGCGACTCATCTGGGTGTGACCGACCGGACCCTCTGCTGGCGCGTCGACTGCCTGCGCTGTTCGTTCAAAGCCCAGGGCGAACACGGCTGGTATCCGTACGACATTCTGTTCTTCGATCCCCCGTACGAAATGATCAAGACGCTGAAGCGCGGTTCCGTCCTGTACCGGTCGCTGCAGCGGCTGACCAAGGACGAGCTCACGACACCCAACGCGCTGATGGTTCTGCGAACACCGTCTGAGAGTCAATTCGATCTGCCGGAAGCCTGGGTTCCCTTCCGCGTCCTGACTCTCGGCGGAATGGAAATGCATCTGCTCCGCAAGGAGTCGCATCCGGACGTGGAAGCCGTACTGTAGTCCCGTCGCTCCGCCGACGGGACGAGTCGCGACGTCAATCCCGGACACGTGCCCACACGAGGCAAGCGGCAGACGAAGATTACCCCACATACAAGCACGCAGCGCAAGCGAGTGTGTTCTCAGACACACTCGCTTGCGCTGCGTGCTTGTATGCCTATTCGTGCCGCTCGGCTTACTGCGTGATCACCATGAAACCACGAACGACATCACGATGGTGGCATCAATGTCTCCAATGGCTGACGCTCCTTGGGAGCCTCGCCGTGACTTCGACGCTTCCCGCCGCGGACGATGCGTCGGACGCAAAAACTCCGACGGACATGAAGCCGTACACTCATCGGTTCGCCAACACCAAAGTCATGTTCGACATGGTGCCGATCCCCGGCGGCGAGTTCCTGATGGGGAGCCCCGCGAATGAGAAGGGTCGCGCAGAGGACGAAGGGCCGCAGCACAAGGTCAAGGTCGAGCCGTTCTGGATGGGCAAGCACGAGGTGACGTGGGACGAATTTGACTTGTGGTCGCAGTTGCTCGATCGCATGGAACGCAAGTTTCGGAACATCGCGCCGACTCCACTGGACTTGAAAGCCGATGCCGTCACCAAGCCCACGTCCCCGTATATGGACATGT